>DEQI01000120.1:3116-4341 GCA_002360295.1 Planococcaceae bacterium UBA3370 | reverse complement strand
TGGCAACCAACTGCTACAGCACAAACAGGACCCCATACATCTGTGTTTGCTGAAGGACATATTGACTATGAAGAAAAACTATCTACAATATTCTCGGTGACATCTTTATCTGAAGAAAACAGTATTATTTGGAAAATAACGAATAATGGCAGTGCAGATACCGCTATAGCGGTCGTTTCCTCTAAAGATAAAGAGCAAAAATATCGTGTCAGTATTGAATGGGTACCAAACGAAGGATGGAAACCAGTAAAGCTAGAAAAACTAAATACGCTTGAAGGTTCATATTAAACTAACTAAAATACTAGTTTTTAATCATTGTAATGTACGAGCTTTAAAATGGAGGAATAATGATGAAAATCGCTGTCATTGGCGCAATGGAACAAGAAGTGGAATACCTTCGAGGAGCATTATCAAATACAAAAGTAACGACAATTGGTAATAGTGAATATACGACAGGTATATACGAAGGGAAAGAAGTAATCTTACTTAAAAGTGGTATCGGAAAAGTAAATGCGGCCATGTCTACTACTATTCTTTTACATGAATTTAAACCTGATGTTGTCATTAATACAGGATCTGCAGGTGGGTTTGATGAAACACTTGAAGTTGGTGCAGTTGTCATTTCAGATGAAGTACGCCATCACGATGTAGACGTAACGATTTTTGGCTATGAAATGGGACAAATGGCAGGAATGCCGGCTGCCTATAAATCAGATGAAAAACTAATGGACATTGCAAAACAAGCTGTAACGGAAATTGGAGAGCATCAATACGGAGTTGGATTAATTTGCTCTGGAGATGTTTTTATGAATGATCCCGTTCGAGTGGCTGAAGTACGTAAACATTTCCCACAAATGAAAGCGGTAGAAATGGAAGCAGCTGCAGTAGCTCAAGTTTGCTATCAATTTAGCACACCATTCGTGGTCATCCGTGCATTATCAGATATTGCTGGAAAAGAGTCAAATATTAGCTTTGATGAGTTTTTACCAGTTGCAGCAAAACACTCAACAGAAATCGTCTTAAAAACGATTACAAAGCTATAAGTTCAAAAACATTTCACAATAAACCGATGCTAGTGTTAAAAAAATCACAGTGTTTGAATGTCATGAATGATAACATGAAAGGTACATGAAACGTCTATAAATTAGGGGGCATGTTAGATGGTATTTATTATGGCGATGGCTGTTTTAATCACAGCAGTATTAGGGTTTATTATTTCGGCGGA
>DEQI01000120.1:0-2980 GCA_002360295.1 Planococcaceae bacterium UBA3370 | reverse complement strand
GTCCGCCTTCACTTGGAAAGTCTCTTCGCGTGCAAGCACATTGTGTGCCTTTCTCCAAAGCTTGTCGGGGCAAAGACGGGCGCATTTCCTTTTCTGATTAATTATTCTTTTTGATTATGTTTAAATTGCTGATATAGTTTAATGAGTGCACGTTTTTCTATTCGGGAAACATAACTTCTAGATATGTTCAATTTTTTGGCTATTTCTTTTTGGGTTAATGGCTCGGCATGCTGTAACCCATAGCGATACGTAATAATTTCTAGCTCACGAGGTTCCAGTGTATTTAAATAGGCATACAGCTGAGAAAAACGCTCTTGCTGCTCTATTACATCAATGGCCGGCTGTTCATCTAATTGTAGCAAATCTCGAATTTGTAGCGATTGGCCCTCTTTATCAACGCCGATCGATTCGAAAAGAGATACATCTTTTTGGACTTTTTTTTGCGCGCGTAAATGCATTAATATTTCATTTTCTATACAGCGGGCAGCATACGTAGCCAGTCTGGTTTTTTTATCAGGTGTATAGCTAGCGACTGCCTTCATTAACCCGATTGTACCGATGGAAATATAGTCGTCTAATTGCTCATGTGGTGGGTGAAATTTTTTTACGACGTGTGCAACAAGACGCATGTTACGCTCAATCAAATCGAGCCGCGCTTGTTCATCACCTGCTAAATAGCGTTCGATTACTTCCGCTTCTTCTTCACGCGTAAAAGGCTTTGAAAACGCCTGACCTTTTAAATAGCCAAGTAATGAAGGGAAATCTAGCCAAAGTTGCAAGAGCGAAAAAAAGATGCCGCTCATCACTTCATCCTTTCCGCTTTTTAGCAGTATATGTCGACTTTTGTTACTTCATGAAAAAAGTCGTCTAAAACAAAAAAACAAACCCCTAATTGGAGTTTGCTTTGTTGCCTTAGATTTTCTTTAAAGTAAAAGTGCTAACCATTAAAACGGCTAAAATAGGGAATAAGAACATATAAAATGCGAGGGGTGCAACATGAACGAAGAAAAACGTAAAAGTTAATATCGTCCCAGCTGCTGTAATGGGTAAACCAACAAAGTAGCCAGTAGCATCCATTACATTAAAGCGAGCTAATCGAAGAGCGCCGCAAGCGATGTATAAAATAGCCATAAACATACCGGCAACACCGAATTCTGTTAAAGCTACTTGATACATAAGCAGTGCTGGTGCGACACCGAAAGATATAATATCCGCCATTGAATCTAATTGCTTTCCTAGCTCTGATTCTTGATTGTATTTCCGTGCTACTTTTCCATCATAACGATCTAATAAGGCTGCGATAAAAATAAATAATACACTATAGCTATATGCTTCATTTAATGTGGCCATAACAGATGCACCACCAAAGGACAAGTTACAAATAGTAATTAAATTGGCAGCGTTCGATTTAACTTTCTTCACTGTTGAATCTACTTTAGAGAGAAGAAACATTGGAAACACTCCTTTCACTAATATTTTATATTATACTTCTAAAGAATAAAAATTGGTATAGGTTCGAAAAATATATACTTTCCAACTTTCACTTAACACTATATAATAACCTTTTATAAAATTACGGGGGTCTATAGATGAAAGAGAGATTCTATCAAAATTTAATTGAGTTAACAAACGGTAAAACTAGTTCAAAAATATTACAACGCGTTACTAAATCAAATTTAAGTAAAAAATTTATTCGAAGCTACACTAAAGTATACGATATTAACATAGATGAAGTTTCAAAAAATATGACGCAATATTCCAGTTTACATGATTTTTTTACACGACAATTAAAAATAGATGCTCGTCCTGTTGAAACCAATCCAACTTCAATAGTCAGTCCGGTTGACGCAAAAATTGAAGCGTTTGGAGAAATTGATGCCAATCGTATTTTTACTGTGAAAAATAAGCCCTATACACTTGTGGATTTGCTTGGAAATGAGGACCGTGCAAAGCGCTATGAACGTGGGAAGTATATCGTATTTTATTTAAGCCCTGCTGATTATCACCGGATACATAGCCCATTTAATGCAACTGTCACAAGGCAATATGTTCTCGGGCGAAAATCTTATCCAGTCAATCAATTAGGATTACAATACGGGAAAAAACCAATCAGCCATAATTATCGTATGATTAGTGAGCTTATTTATGCAAACAATGCCCATGCTGCGCTTATTAAAGTAGGGGCAACATTTGTTAATTCCATTGTGCTCTCGAATACATCTACTAAATGGCAAAAGGGTGAAGAAGTAGGGTATTTTACATTTGGATCAACCGTTGTCATGCTATTTGAAGAAAATACAATCTCATTTAATGAAAATGTTGTTCAGGGCAATGCGATAAGAATGGGAGAAGCCTTTGCATCTATGATATAATATTGAAATAAAGTATAAAGGGGAAACGATTTTGTATAATTTTTTATTACCAGATGAGTTTGTCAATACCGTTTATGAAATTACACCAGAAAAATTACAAGCCCTCGGAATTAAAGGAGTTATTACCGATTTAGATAATACGCTTGTTGAATGGGATCGGGCAGATGCACCCGAAGAAATTGCGAATTGGATGAAATCTTTACAAGATGCAGGAATTCGCGTAATCATTGCATCCAATAACAATGAAGATCGAGTAAAGCGTTTTGCTGAGCCGCTGAATATTCCGTTTATTCATCGTGCAAAAAAACCTTTAGGTAGTGCTTATTATGCCGCTCTTTTACAATTGCGTTTACGACGTAATGAAGTAGCAATGGTTGGTGACCAACTTCTTACGGATGTATTTGGTGCTAAACGACAAAAACTCTATACTTTTTTAGTGCGACCTGTAGCTGAGTCGGACGGTTTTGTCACGCTATTTAATCGCTTTATAGAGCGTCGCGTTTTTAATGATTTAAAACGAAAAGGAATTAAAACTTGGGAGGAACAATGATGGTCGAAATGCCACAATGTATTGGCTGTGGAGCTGTAATTCAAACTGAAAATAAGGA
>DEQI01000065.1:589-3608 GCA_002360295.1 Planococcaceae bacterium UBA3370 | reverse complement strand
TTATGGATATAAAGTATAGTGTGCTATACTTTACATGGAAGTTGACCGAAATAAGGGGGCGTGTTTTTGTGAGTTTTGCTGTGGTACGGATGCAGAAAATGAAGAGTCCAGATTTAAAGGGCATGCAATTTCACAACCAGCGAGAACGGGAAAGTCGGACGAATCCAGACATCGATCCGGACCGTGAACATTTGAATTATGATTTGCTGCATCAAGAGAAAATTGATTACAACCAACAAGTAAAAGCCATCATCGAGAGCCAAAAAGTAAGCGAACGGAAAACCCGAAAAGATGCCGTGCTCGTAAATGAGCTGCTGGTGACATCGGACCGGAAATTTTTTGATGGGTTAGATCCGGCTGAACAGAAACGGTTTTTCGAGGAAAGCCATAAATTGTTTTCGGAACGCTACGGCAAACAAAATATCGCTTATGCGACGGTTCACAACGACGAGAAAACGCCTCACATGCATTTAGGGGTCGTTCCGATGCGTGACGGCAAACTCCAGGGCAAGAATGTCTTCAATCGGCAGGAGTTGCAGTGGATGCAGGAAGAATTCCCAAAACACATGCAAAGTGTTGGTTTTGAAGTCGAACGGGGCATTGCCTCTGACCGGAAACACATTGAAATGAGCCGTTTTAAGGCGTTAACGCTCAATGAAGAGATTAAAACCCTTGAGAAGGAAACAGAAGCCCTCAGAAACGCGCTGACGGCTTCTAAGAAGGTCGATGAGCTGCAAGTCACTAAACCCTCTCTATTTGACCGGAACCACGTAAAATTGCCTGTAGAGGACTTTGAAGCACTTAAAGCAAGAGCGAAGGCCACGGAAGCCATCGAAAGGACCATCGAGGCTCATGAAAAGCGATTTGACGATATGGTCGATAACGTGATCGACAGCGATCGGAAACTGGACCAAGAAAAAAGAAAAACGGCGCAGCTGCAGAAAGAAAATAACGGTTTGAAAAAAGAAAATCTCGATTTGCAGAAGGAAAACAAAACCCTGAAAAGCCAGTTGAATGTTTTGATGGAATTTGCAAAATCCCAGCTGGAGAAATTCAAGGAATGGCAAAAAGAGCGTCAGCAAGAAAAAGAAAACAATATTGCTAGAAAAAGAGACCAAGAGTTGGAACGCTGAAAGGCGCAGAGAGTCTTCACGCAAAGTGCCCAGTTATACACCACCCCAAATCGGGGTGGTGAAAGGAATTCACTTGTCGCCTTCGGATGTAAAAAATACATAAATAAAAATGAAAAAACAGCAATAATTCGTTCGTAAATTTAGCTTGAAACAGAAGAACGTTCGCAAAGTGGATGGCCACATTTACGAACGTTCTTTTTCTGTTTTCCGGTTGCTTTTGAGGTGTTCGAAAACGTGTACTTTTACGAACGCTAATAAAGTGAGAAATCAAATGATATTAAAAGGTTTTCAAAAAGTTGAAGAAGAACTTAGCAAGAGGGTTTCAGATTATATAATTGAGGAGGGTTTTATGAAGCTGAACGCATTCCCGAATACTTTCAAGTTGTTCTCTAGAGAGACTACATAAATTAACTGCCAAAGACTACATTTTTAGAATGCCATAAACATCTTCAAGTATATATTTCATTAACTTACATTTGTATTTAGGGAGAATAAAAAATCCTCCCAATTATTATTGGAAGGATTATCTATTCATTTATACTAAATAAGAGTTTTTTGTCATTCGACAAACAAAACATCTAGTTAAACTGATTTAAAAAAAATGGATGACTAATCCTATATCTTAGTACTTTGAAACTTATTCATTTCAAATTAGAAGAATACAGATTAGTTAATTATCTTCCACCCAGTAGTCCATTCATATTTGAAGAAAATACTAGCATAATTGAGTTATCAAAATAATATTAATTGCATTAATATTATTTAAAAATTCACCTTATTATATCAGCTATATACCTTGTTCAATACTATTGGCTATTTTGATAATTACCATATAATTGACCACAAGCAGCGTCAATATCAATCCCAAATTGACTTCTAATTGTGACATGGATACCAGCAGACTTCAAAACTTTGTAAAAGGCTTCTACCTGCCCTTCGTTTGCTTCTCCATACATCTCAGGTGCACTTATTGTAGGATTGTATCGTATCAAATTTACATGATATAACTTCCCTGATTTATAGCGACTTTTAAGAAGGCTAACAACTTCGTTTGCATGCTCAAGAGAATCATTTACACCAGGCAACATGATATAAGCTATATATACTTTCCTTGAAGTTAATCTTATATGTTCATCGAGTATATTCATTACCTCATCTATTGGGTATCTATCATTTATTGGCATCAATTTGCTGCGTTCCTCACTATAAGGTGAGTGTAATGAAAATGTAAGATTTACTTGAGGATATTCCTGGGTTATTTTTTTGATACTAGGTATAATACCAATCGTTGATATAGAAAGTCTACGAGGACTTAATGCAAATAAATTAGGATCCGTAAACGAATCAAGAGCATCAAATACTTGACGGTTGGCTAGAGCTTCACCCATTCCCATAAAAGAAATGCTATCAATTTGATGACCTAATAAATGGAAGTATAAAACTTGATCTGTTATCTCATCTACAGTTAGGTTTTTTTTCAATCCAATGTCGCCTGTAGCACAAAATTTACACCCAAAATTACATCCGCATTGTGATGATATACAAAATGACTCCCAACCTGCTTTATACTTCATGTTTACCGTTTCTACTCTCTCATTCTTTGATACTTCAAAAAGCACTTTCGTAACTTGCTCTGAATTTTGCTCTGCTAAGAGCTTGATATTCAAAACTGTTTCTCCAAAATTATTTATTAAATCCTCCCTAAGTAATTTTGGAAGAACCTTCATATCCTCAAATCGACTAATTCTTTGTTTAAAAATCGCATTGGTTATTTGTTTTATTCTATAATCAGGCTCATTATTACTTCTTAAAAATTCCTGTATTTTACCATACTTTGTTTTATTATTAAAATTCATTTCTTTCATCCTTTCACAATTTGCTCTAGT
>DEQI01000065.1:0-553 GCA_002360295.1 Planococcaceae bacterium UBA3370 | reverse complement strand
TAAGAATCAATTTCTTTTTGCACACAAAAAAAACACAGATAAAAATTACCGGTGCCGAAAGTCAAAACATACAAATATGCATATTTCACTACATAAAACAAGTATGTTGATGATCTTGTTTTAAACTTATCCATAGTAGAGGCAAAGCTCCGGCAACTGTTTTTATATCATTGTTTAGTTTAAAAAAGGACAGACTACTCCCTTTAATAGCTAAACGGTTTCCGATTTTTGTATTTTCACCGAATAAGATTCTAAAAACAGTTAACATAGCTATTACCTCCTTTCACTAATTAATATACTTAGCCTGTACTGTAACATTTTAATATTCAAATGTAAATATTAAAGTTAGCAACATAATGTAAAACCTAAATCAACCAATTTTATAAAAACTTTTAGTGCCTTGTCTTCATCTGATATTTATGGACTGGGGAAACCAACTGGACGAGATAGAAGGTGGGGGCTATTTGAACATTTACGTTAAGAAAATTGCAGCAAAAAATCGATTCCTTGAAGTTTAGGAATCGATTTTTAAATGTGTTTAATCGTCAAGAAC
>DEQI01000267.1 GCA_002360295.1 Planococcaceae bacterium UBA3370 | reverse complement strand
GAAGCTCTTCGCCCATTGCCTCTAGTATATTAGCATCCACACGAATACCTTCTATTTCCATTTTACCTAAAATGTTAGCAAGCGGTAGTTCTAAATCATGATATAAATCATACTGTTCATTTTCTTTCAGCATGCCCTCTACTATTGTTTGCAAATTCCATATAGCAACCGCTTTACGGCTTACATGTTCAGCAAGCACTTGTTGTTCAGGTACTACCCATTTTGATCCTTTTCCATAAATAGCCTCGTTTGAATTAACATTTGTATAGCCAAACTCTTTCGCTAATGTCGCCACATCGTCTCCCGAAATCGCTGGATTCGCGATATAAGAGGCTAGTAATAAATCAAACGCTACACCTTTTAAATCTATATTTAGTCGAGCTAACATGGCTTGAGTCGCTTTACTATCGGCTATATATTTTTTCTTGGATTCATCCTCAAGCCATTTTTTTAATAATATATGATCTTTTACTAGTTCAGCCGGTATAAATGACGTTTCTTGGCCATCAGTAATAGCTAAGCCAAGCATTTGGCAGCTATGATAATGTTCATTTTCAAGCTCTACATGAATGGCCATTGTATCTTTTAATAAGTCAGATGAAATGTCCTCAACAATCTTAAACTTCAACTCTTCTTGTTCTTCAACTGCTCCTTGCAAATTACTTTTTTCAATAAGGGATTTAAAGCCAAGCTCCTGCCATACTGAAAGGAGTGCCTCTTCATTCGGTCCTTTATAGGCTAAATCAGATAACGTTACTTCAATCGGCGCTTCCGTATAAATCGTTGCAAGTTTTTTGGATAAATGAGCACTATCCTCATTTGCTACAAGCTTTTCCTTCATTTTAGATGCTTTCATCCCATCAATCGCTTCATACAAAGCTTCAACCGATCCGTACTCTTTTAACAACTTAATGGCAGTCTTTTCTCCAACACCCGGAACACCTGGAATATTGTCAGATGCATCCCCCATTAAGCCCTTCATATCAATTATTTGTGCTGGTGTTAAGCCGTATTTTTCTTCAATGTGGGCAGGCGTATACTTTTCAATATCCGTAATCCCTTTACGAGTTATATAAACTGTGACATTTTCCGTCGCAAGCTGTGTTAAGTCTTTATCACCCGACACGATAATTACTTCTATATTGTCCTCTGCAGCCTGTTTCGCTAATGTACCGATAATATCGTCTGCTTCATACATATCTAGTTCATAGCGTTTAATGTTGTACGCATCGATTAGCTTACGAATATAAGGGAATTGCTCTGATAATTCAGGTGGCGTTTTTTGACGGCCACCTTTATATTCACCATAGGATTCATGTCGAAAAGTCGTTTTACCAGCATCAAAAGCAACGAGCATTTGTGTTGGATTTTCTTCCTCTAAAATTTTTTGTAGCATAGTCGTAAAACCGTACGCAGCGTTTGTATGAATACCACTATCATTTGTTAATAACGGTAACGCAAAAAAAGCACGATAGGCTAAACTATTGCCATCTAATAATAATAATTTTTCTTTTGTCATGCAGTGCAACTCCTTCTATTTATTAGCAGAAACTTATAATTCTACGCTCATTGCATCAAGTGAATCATCAATTAGTGAGGGTCTTACTGCCCATTAATCTGCGATAAAAGTTCACTCTCTCTTTGTGAAAGGTTCAAAATTAAAACATGCGTTCGAAATCCTCTACCGTTAACTTTAGCGTGAATGAAGTGATTTTTCCACCAAAAAGAAAAGCCACACTAGAAGATTTTTTCTCCTAGTATAGCTTATCGGTTTATACTTGGCTTTCTTTTAAAGCAATGGCAGCTTCATATGCTGCTTTTGCCTCAATAACTAATGCTGGGGATTGAATAAACTCATAACCAGTTTGCGCTAGTGCAATGGCACCTTTTACTAACGCTGCATAGCCAACATCTGAGTTTGCTGCTTCTCTAAATTCATTTGTATGTGCGACTAAATCATCTGGACCAATTTTTATATAACCGTGTGCAGTTGGAACTTCATAGCTAATATTTCCTGCATCTGTAGAGCCAAGACCACCACTTCTATTTGAATGTAATTGCTCACCTACAGCAGTTAGCTTTTCACCAAGAACACGATCCACAACATGATTTATCACTAAATCTTTCACTTCATTTTGGAAGCGTTCAATTTTAACGGTAGCTCCTGTTATTAAAGCTGCACCTTCTGCAATGGCACGAACACGCTCTACAACTTCCTCTGTTTTCTTCCACGTATTTGCACGGAAATAGAAACGAGCCGATGCGTAGTCTGGTACGATATTCGGTGCATCACCACCATGTGTAATGATGCCATGAATACGTACATCCGACGGAACATGCTGACGTAACGCATTGATCCCGTTGTACAATTGAATGACTGCATCTAATGCGTTAATACCTTTTTCCGGAGAGCCCGATGCATGTGCTGCCTTACCGTAAAAATGAAAATCTAACGGATCAACAGCTAGCGATTCTGATGTTAAAGCCGTTTTACCTGATGGATGCAGCATTAATGCAATATCAACCTCTTTTAAGTAACCGTGACGAACAAAACTCCCCTTCGCACTGCCATTAGGCCCACCTTCTTCAGCTGGCGTTCCTAGTACAACGACTTTCCCTCCAGTTTGTTCAATTGTTTCTGCTAAAGCGATTGCTGCTGCAACACTTGTCACACCAATAATATTATGTCCACATGCATGCCCTAAACCAGGTAACGCATCATATTCTGCTAAATACGCAATAGTCGGTCCTGGCTTTCCGCTATCTTTCACTGCGTAAAAGGATGTTTCATGACCAGCAACCGCTGTGTCGACACGAAAATGAGCTCCACGCAATAAGTTTACTAGCTGTTCACTAGCGAAAAATTCTTCATTACCGATTTCAGGCTTCGCATGAATAGCCTTACTCACTTCAATATATCGATCCTTTGCTTTTTCAACCGATTGTACAATAAGCTCATGCCCATTTATGGCTGTTGTCATGAAAAAACCACTCCTTTTATTAAATATTAAACTAATAATATCCTTAGAATGAAGGTCGGGTAACTTGTATGCAAATCCAGTGAGTAGGCCTCTTCCTATCGTCCTAAAATTAGTCCCGACCGTCATCAAAACCATCTAGTTATTTTTGATTTTTTAAATCCTCAAAGGTTGTTTGTAATTGTTCATCGGTTAGAACAACTAGAGATTGACCACCCTTTGTATCTTCAGTAATGGCTTTCTCAATATCTTCTGATTGGTACATTTCAACAATTTTTCGATACGTTTCATTTTCTTTATCTTCAGCACGTGCCGCAATAATATTGACATAAGGGAATACGTTATCGTCCTCACCTAATTCACGATAAATTGGGTCCTCACCTGGAGAAAGTCCCGCTTGACCTGCAAAGCCGTTATTAATAATAGCGGCCGTAACATCTGGTAATACGTGTGGTGTTTGTTGGGCTACCATAGGAATAATGTCTAAATTCAAACGGTTTTCTGTAATTTTTGATGGATCCCCAAAAAGCCCAAAGTCATCCGCTAATTGAATAAAACCTGCTGATTCTAGTAAACGTAAAGCACGTGCTTGGTTTGTCGGATCATCCGGAATTGCTATTTTATCCCCTTTTTTAATGTCACTAATATCTTTAATTTTTTCTGAATATACTCCAAGTGGTGCAAATACAGTTGAACCGATTGGTACAAGATCATTCCCACTTTCCTCTACATAAGACGCTAAGAAAGAAATATGCTGGAAGGCATTTAAATCAATTTCACCTTGAGCTAGCGCTGTGTTCGGCAATGTATAGTCTGCAAATTCCACTAACTCAATTTCAATACCTTCTTTAGCTAATTTTTCTTTTAAGATTGGCCATTGGGCACCATCCGCCCCATTTACACCGATTTTTATTACTTTTGATGCTTCAGCATTTTTCGCGTCATCACTACCACATGCTGCTAATGCAATGGCAGCTAGTGCTGTGACAATTAATAATAATAGCTTTTTCATAGTTAAAACTCTCCTATCGTCTTAATATTTTTTTCGATAATGCATTTCCTAACCACTGCGCTAATTGCACAAGAACAATTAATATGACAACTGTCACAATCATGACACTGCCATCAAAACGCTGGTAACCGTAAGTAATCGCAACATGTCCAAGACCGCCACCTCCAACAGTCCCTGCAACTGCTGAGAAGTCAATTAAGCTTATTGTGACAAACGTTAAACCTAAAATAAGTGGACCAAGAGCTTCTGGAATAAGTACTGTAAATACAATTTGGAAAGGACTTGCTCCCATTGCTTTCGCAGCTTCTATAACACCTGGATCGATGCTAATCAAGTTATTTTCCACAACCCTCGCAATCCCAAATGCCGCCGCTATCGTCATAGGGAATATGGCTGCTGTCGTTCCTATTGTTGTCCCCATCACCATTCGCGTTAAAGGCGAAATCGCTACTAGGAAAATAATGAACGGGATAGGGCGTATAATATTTATAAATAGATTTAATAAATTAAATGTTATTTTACTTTCTAATATATTATTTTCTCTTGTCACAAATAAAAGTAATCCTATTGTTATACCGAGAATTGAGCCGAAAACAAGCGTCAATATCACCATGAAGAGCGTTTCACCTGTTGCCTCCACAATTCTTGGCCAAAATGTTGTCCAATCAACCTTCATCCGTTAAAACCTCCTCAATATTTACTTTTTGCGATAACTCTTCAATCACTTTTTTCACATCTTCTGGCTGACCAGCAAATGACACAACTAAATTTCCGAATAGCTGTTGCTGAATTTCTCTTACAGATCCATAAACAATATTAAAATGTACACTATGTTTTTGCGTTACTTCTGAAAGTAATGGATTATTTGTTACTGCGCCTTTAAATAGCACACGGTACAAATGTTGTTTACCATGTCCATGCCATTCTTGCAGTACTTCTTTTGAAGGAATATCTTGATGAACTGATTGTATAAAACGTCTAGTTGTCTCATGTTTTGGTTGTGTAAACACTTCAAACACTTCACCTGATTCAATCACTTCTCCTTGCTCCATTACTGCTACACGGTTGCAAATCGTTTGAATCACATTCATTTCATGTGTAATAAGTAAAACGGTAATTCCAAACTCTTCATTGACACGTTTTAAAAGTTTTAAAATATCAGCTGTCGTTTCAGGATCAAGCGCCGATGTAGCTTCATCACAAATTAATATATCTGGTGACGTGGCAAGAGCTCTTGCAATACCTACGCGTTGCTTTTGTCCACCTGACAGCTGCTCCGGATAATCATTTGCTTTATCTGACAAACCAACAAATGATAATAGTTCCTTCGTTTTACGGTCAATTTCAGCTTTCGGAAGACCCTCAAGCTTTAATGGATACCCGATATTCCCCGCAACCGTTCTCGAAGTGAATAAATTAAAATTTTGAAAAATCATGCCGATTCTTCTTCGTAATGTACGAAGTTCTTTACTTGAAAGCGTCGCTAAATCAGTACCATTCACTTTCACAATTCCTTCAGTTGGTTTTTCAAGTAAATTCACTAGTCGAAGTAACGTGCTTTTCCCAGCTCCACTAAAGCCGATTACCCCAAAAATATCTCCTTTATTAACCGTAAGAGATACATTTTTAACAGCGTGAACCTCTCGCTTTGGTGTTTCGAAGCTTTTCGAAACATTCAAAAATTCAATCATATTAAAACCTACTTTCCCCATCAAATATGTATGTTTTATAGTAATTAAAAGGCACAAGCACCCTACTTAGCCCGACAAGCATTGGAGCTAGCCACTGCCCTAACAATCTTATCTAACAAATAAAAAAACCTTTATTTCTTGAAAGAATAAGAAATAAAGGTTTTCACATAGAAAAGCACTATTCTCTCATCTTCCAAGCCTTATGCTTGCAGGATTTGGCACATTGCAAAATTGCTGTTGCCGAGACTTCAAAGGGCCTGTCCCTCCATCTCTCTTGATAAGATTTTGACTTATTAAATTTGTTTGATTAATTGTTTATTACTTTACCCCTTAGCAAACTAGTTGTCAATCATATTATTAAAAATTAAAGATTTTTTTGAAAATACGCACATATTCCATACTCAAATACAATTATATTAGTTTTTGATTTTAAAGTTAGTGGGGGCTTTTCGATCCTTTTTATAAAAAATTTCTTCATATATGACTGTTAATAAAAACGCATTTAAAAAACTAAATACTAAGTATAAAGGCATGCCTCCTAAATTAAATGTCATCAATCCTCGTGCAAATACTTCTACAAAGCCTACTTGCGCAAAATAAAAAAGCATCCCGATGCCAACTTGCCAAATCGGGCGTTTATCCTTTCTTTTCTCATACCAAAATACTTTTTTGAACGAGTTTCGAACATCTTCTGCAATAAAAAAGCCCGCAAACATGAATACAATAAATAACACCGGTATATGATAAATACTTGCTTTCATCCAAGTAAAATTAGTCGATTGAAACAATGCAGTAACTGAAGTTGCCATTATAAAAGCTAGCAATGTATTTTGAATCCATTTACTCATGTCCTCTCACCTCTTCTGAAAGTTTCATAGACTATTATAACAGCAATTATACTAATTCAAAGTAATATATTTTACCAATAGATTTCCTAAAATATTCAATATAAACTAGACACACCAAAAAAGTGTAGGTAAAGTCAAATGACAATATCTACACTCAAAATAGTTATTAGATTTTTTTTATTAGTCAATATAACCCGATAGTATTTTCGCATATGGAGAATCAGATGGTAAAATAATCATCGTATCCTCTCCAATCGTTTTCTTATATGACTCTAATGTACGGTACAGTGAGTAGAATTCTGGATCTTTTGAGAAGGCTTCATTATAAATTTTCGCTGCCTCTGCTTCCCCTTGAGCTTGAATGAGTGAAGCGTCTTTATTTGCTGTTGCTAGTAGCTGCTGAACTTCTTGATCTGTCTCCGCTTCAATACGACGCTTATCCGCATCCCCTTCAGATAAATAAGTTTGCGCTGTTTTTTCACGTTCCGAGATCATTCGATTATAAATGGCTTGCTCATTTTCCGGCGGTAAATCTGTACGACGAATCCGTACATCAACTACTTCAATACCGTAATTATCATTAGATAATAACTCATTAACCTTTTCCGTAATACTGTCATTAATATTACCACGCGATGAATTTTCATCATCAATAATTTCACCATATGGTAATTTACCTAGTTCAGAACGAATAACTGAATAAATAAATTCACTCATACGTCGCTCAGCATTTTGTAATGTACCAGCATTGGAAATTAATGCTTTCGGATCCACAACACGCCAAACTGCATAGTTATCAATAATAATTCGTTTTTTATCTTTCGTATTTATTTCTTCCTCCGTCATATCATACGTCATTAAATTTTTCGGTAAAGTCGTTACACTTTGGATGAATGGTACTTTCATGTGGAGGCCAGGTTCACGCTCATATTTAACCACTTCACCGAACTGACGAACTACTTTAAATTCGCTTTCTTTTACGACATATAGATTCGCAATAACTATAACCATAATTGCAAAGATTGCAGTTATGAGAATACCAGAAGTTACCCATTGACGCGTATTAACGGGCTTCTTTTCCTTTTTCGGCTTTTTTGGCGTAGATGAATTTGGCTCCATATTCACTATGTTTTTGCTTTTTTTGTTTTTATCCTTAAATAAATTTTTTATGAATTTTTCTAACTCACCGTCAAAATTATTATTACTCATTAGTTACCACTCCCTTCAGTTTTAGCCGTAGTCGTCGAAGGTTGTATCGGTAAGTATTTAAGCGTGCTACCTTCATCGTCATTCATAATATAAATTTTCGCATTTGGTAGTACATTCTCTAATGTTTCAAGAACTAAACGTTCACGTGTAATGGCTTTGTTACCTTTGTATTCATTATATAGCTTATTAAATACCGCTACGTCCCCTTGCGCTTGCTCTATACGCGCAAACTTTTGTCCCTCCGCCTTTGCATTTATAGCTGCGATTTCCCCTTTTACTTCACTTATACGTTGATTTTCATATTTTTGTGCTTCGTTTCGTTTTGTTTCTTTCATTTCACGTGCATCTGTTACTGCGGTGAATGCCGCACGAACCTCTGCATTTGGTAATTCTACATCTTGTAGCTTGACACCTAAAACGCTAATGCCAATATCATATTTATCAACTAGTTCTACTAATAAATCGCGCGTTTTTGCTTCGATTTCTGATTTCCCTTCCGTTAAAGCGTCATCGATTTTAGAGCTACCGATAATCGAACGAATTGAACTTGATGTCGCACTGTGTAATATTTCTTTCGGATTTTGTGAGCTAAATAAATATTTTTTTGGATCAGTAATTTTCCACTGTACAACTAAATCCGTTAACACGATGAATTCATCACCTGTTATCATTTTAGTTTCAGCATCATACACTTCCATCGAGCCATCTGGACCTTCCTTATAGCCAAACTCTAAACTAAATGTTTCTTTCGATAGAATTTCCACATGTTGAACTGGCCAAGGTAACTTAAAATGTAAGCCTGATTCAGTAATAATTTCATCCGCTCGACCAAATGTAATCACAACGGCTTGCTCTGATTCATCCACCGTATACCATGAAGTAAATACAACAATTAAACCTATAATAGCAAATAACCCTAAGCCGATCGTTAATAAAGTTCGCTTTACACTCATGTCATTTCCCCCTTATTATGTATAAGCATCCACAATTGAACACTTTTTTATTTTCTATTTACTTACGGAACGGATATCCAAAAAGTTTCAAAAAAATAAAAAAAAGGTTCATTACTGAAGGATGGGGTTAACAATAGGATGATAGCTTTTATTGATTGGATTGGAATGGAGCCAGCGTGACTCCTTGGGGATT
>DEQI01000177.1:688-2916 GCA_002360295.1 Planococcaceae bacterium UBA3370 | reverse complement strand
CGTCACCAATAATTTGTTTAATTCCTGATGCAGGAATCTTAGTTTTGTTAATGGAAAAAATCTTTGCTTTCTCATTGCGATAGGCCAAAAGTTGAGCAAATGGATAAACTACAAAACTTGTCCCACAAATAATAACTAAATCAGATTTTTGCATAATTTCAACGGATTTAGTTAAAGTTTCAGGCTTAATTGATTCACCATATAGTACTATGTCTGGTCGAATAATGCCACCGCAATTTTGATGGATGTAATTTTGAGAATATTTTTCGTAAGAAATTGAATGGTGACATTTAGTACAATATATATTATATAGATTTCCATGAAACTCTGTCACGTGTTTATTTCCGGCTTTCGTATCCAAACAATCAATATTTTGGGTAATAAGATCACCTTTTTGATTGCAAATTTGAGCGATTTTTTGGTGGATTAGGTTGGGTTTAGCGTCTGGGAAATACATATTATTCATTACAAATTGGTAGAAAAATTCTGGACGGTTGTAAAGAGTGCTTTCACTAAGAATATTTTCCGGACTTTCTTGCACGCCGTTATAAATCCCATTTTTTGAACGATAATCAGGAATGCCTGAATGAGTTGAGACACCTGCGCCGGTTAAAAAAACGATGTGGTTTGCTTTATCAATTTCTTGTTGCAGTTCTATTAAATCAGATTTTTTCATAGTTTATGCCTCTGTTCTATAATCTGTTTGTTTAATTATGAATCCTGTCTTTGTTATAATTAAAAGAAATAAATTTTTTGAGGGGATTTTTATGGCTTATATGTCTTATTTTTACATTGTAGTTAATATATTGATGCTAGCTTATGCTTGCTACAGTTGGTATTGGCAAGCTAAAGTAGAATTTCGTGGACACTATCGTATCTCCTCAATCGTTTGGGCAATTATTTTTATTTGGTTAGGTTTTACCTGGAACTACATTGAAAAAGGTGATCCAGGTTTAAACGTATTTTTAGCCTTATTCTTGTTAATTAGCATAGTTGATGGTTTTTCAGGTTTTAGTCCTAAAAAAATGGTGGTTTCAGGTTACTTTAAGCGAACGGTTAAGTACGATGAAATCTCTAGTGTCACATTAATTAATGTCCCTAATCCTAAAAAGCCATTAGTAATGGCCATTTTTAGAACTAACAATAATAAGGCATATATGATGCGGTTTCGGATTCAAGTTAACGAAGTTATTGCCGCATTGCAAAAATATATAGGTAAAAATATTCCCGTTGAAATCCAATCATAAGATTGGGGAAAGCATCCGTGAAAAACTTTGCAAGGTTCGTAATATACGACCTTGCTTTTTTATTTCCTCGTGAGTAAGCAAGTGAGATTTTTTCATATCTGCTTCAAAAACTTCGATCATTTTTTTAGTAAATTTTTTATCATAGAAAATGGCATTGTCTTCAAAGTTAAGATCATATGAACGATAATCTTGATTCATCGAACCAACGGTAGAAAAATAATCATCGATGATAGTAGTCTTGGCATGTAAGAAGCCGTCTTCATAAATATAAATTTTTACGCCGCAGCGTGTAAGCTCATTGGCATACCATTGAGAAGCCCGGTAAATAAAAGGGTGATCGGGCTTGCACGGGATCATGATTCTCACATCGACACCAGACATAGCGATAGTTTGCCATGTGGCAAAGACGGCATCGTCAGGAATTAAGTAAGGTGTTTGAATCCATAATCTTTTTCTCGCTAGCTGCATTAAGCGCATCATACCGTTACGCATATAGGGAATATAACGGTCAGGGCCATCAGAAATGATCTGTGTAGCAACATCTCCGCGATGGATCTTTTTTTCATCAAGATCAGGGAAAAGCGTATCGTTAAAGCGAATAATTTGTTCAGGACGTTTGATTGAAGCGTTCCAGTCCATCACGAATCGCTCTTGCAATAACAAAGAAGCAGAGCCGACGATGCGCACCTGACTATCACGCCAATGACCAAATTTCTTTTTCCTTCCTAAGTATTGATCACCGATATTGAAGCCACCAGTCCAGGAAATACGCCCATCGATTACAACAATCTTACGGTGCAAATGATAGTTAATTCGATATCTAGTGATCATATTTCTGGAAGTAATAAAAGGCAAAACCTCTCCGCCGGCTTTGCGTAATTGATCAAACCAGGCCTTGGTTGCACCCATTGATCCCCAGGCATCATAGATAACTCGTACTTTTACACCTTGTTTAGCCTTTTGGATTAAAAGTTGTAAAAC
>DEQI01000177.1:0-551 GCA_002360295.1 Planococcaceae bacterium UBA3370 | reverse complement strand
GATTCATTATTGCGGTTAAAAAAATGAATCGCGATTTCGCCTAATTTAGAAGTGTCAGAGGGGCTGACTTCTTTGGGTGCTTTGGCAATTGATTTTTGAACGTTGCGTAAGCCAATGTGGTGTTGCTTATTAATTGAAAAAATATTTTCCTGGGAAATACCCCGGCCGAAAAATGCATAAAGAGTAAGACCAACTACTGGAAAAATAAGCAAAATAATTAACCAGGCCCAAGTTGTAGAAACTGATCGCCTTCGGTGGAAAACGATGTAAAAAGCAAGGAGTGTGTTAGTAATAAAGATAATTCTGATAAAATCATGCCACCAGACCATGTTCTTCCTCCCAAATACAGTCTATTTTTTTAAATTGAGAAATTTATCAACAATATCAATAACGAATGGATTATCATGCATCCAACTATGTTCTGCATCATTTTTGCCGCGAACTTCTACTTCTTGGTAGAAATGTGCTTTAGGAGCCAAAATGTAGCGGATGCTTTTAGCTGATACGACTGAAATAAATTTATCTGTATTGGTATTGTCTAAAACATTGCC
>DEQI01000268.1:7147-15690 GCA_002360295.1 Planococcaceae bacterium UBA3370 | reverse complement strand
AAAAATTAGTTTATAAACCACATTTCAACTGTGCACCACAGTTTGTACATGTGTTACAGCCGCCAATCTCTTCAACCGTACCTTGACGACAAACTGGACAAGTGTTGCCAACTTCTGATCCGATTGTTACATTTGTTTGAGTTAATGGTGCAATCGTATCAACAAGTACGACTGGACGTACTACCTCTTCTTCTACAAACTCTTCACCAAATGACATTTGCTCTTCTGTATTTTCTTCTGCTTTTAGCGTTAATACTTGTGAGTCACGACTGCCATCTACATAGACAGTACCACCTTTAGCACCGCCACGGTATAATCGCTCATAAACTTTTTTCACTTGCTCAACTGAATAGCCTTTTGGCGCATTGACAGTTTTCGAAATAGACGAATCAATCCAACGTTGAATAATACATTGTACATCAGCATGTGCTTCAGCTGATAATTGCATGGAAGAAACAAACCATGCAGGTAAATTATTTTCATCTGCATCTGGATTTGCCGCTAAATATTCTTGAACAATTTCTGCTTTTACTTCAATAAATTTGCCTAGTCGACCTGAACGATAATACGTGAATGAGAAGTATGGCTCAAGACCTGTAGCAACCCCTACCATCGTTCCTGTTGAACCAGTTGGGGCTACTGTTAATAAGTGCGAGTTACGAATACCATTTTCAATAACACCTTGACGTACGTGCTCCGGCATTTTTTTCATAAAGCCTGTTTCAGCAAAGGCATTGCGTAAACGAGCAGTATCTTCTTCCGTTTCACCTTGTAGGAATGGGAAGCTGCCTCGCTCTTTTGCTAACTCAATAGACTCTTCATACGCTGCAGTTGCAATCACTTCAAAAATGTCATTAACGAGCTTGTTCCCTTCTTCAGAGCCATATTCTTTCTCACAATAGATAAGTAAATCTGCCAGTCCCATTACACCTAAACCAACACGACGTTCCCCTAGTGCTTGCTTTTTATTCTCTGGTAAGAAGTAAGGTGTTGCATCGATGACATTATCTTGCATGCGTACGCCAACACGAACTGTTTCACGTAACGCCTCGTAATCAACTGTTTTTGTTTCTTTTTGAGCAAATTGCGCTAAGTTTACTGCTGCTAGGTTACACACAGAATACGGAGCAAGAGGTTGTTCACCACAAGGATTTGTCGCTACAACTTGTTGACCATAGCTTTTTGCGTTAGTCATTTCATTGGCATTATCGATGAAGAAAATACCTGGCTCAGCTGCATAAGTTGCACAAATATTAATTAAATTCCATAGCTCACGTGCTTTAATTGTACGGTATGTGCGAACTGCATGTCCCATTGCTTCCCATTCACGAACGTCGCCAACTTGATGCCATTGTTCGTTATAAATGGCCATTTCCTCTGGAGAATAGTTCGCCACATCTGGGAAACGCAAAGCAAAATCCTGATCATTTTCAACAGCTTCCATAAATTCGTTCGTTAAAGTTACTGAGATATTTGCGCCAGTTAAAAACTCAGGATTATGAACAGTATAATGTCCGCCATCACGTAATTTTGCTTCAGCATCGCGAATAATGGCTTCGTTAAAACCGCCGTATCCTTCGATATTTTTATAATTTACAATGCTTTGATACATTGCTTCTTCTTGCTGTGATAAAGGCTTGAATTTTAGTTTTTCATTTGCTAAACGGATAATTGATTCATCTGTCGCATTTTCTATTAAATAGCGTAAAATACGTGGATTTTGCATTTTAGAAATAATAAATTCCACAATATCAGGATGCCAATCTGCAAGCATAATCATTTGTGCACCGCGTCTTGAACCACCTTGCTCAACTAAATGAGTTAGTTTAGCAATATCGTCTAACCAAGATACAGATCCCGATGATTTTCCATTAACACCGCGAGCTAACGTATTACGTGGACGAAGTGTAGATCCGTTTGTACCAACACCGCCACCTCTACTCATAATTTCCATTACTTGCTTACGATGATCACTAATACCTTCACGGCTATCTGCTACAAATGGCATCACGTAACAGTTAAAGAATGTAACATCCGTTTCAGAACCCGCTCCATAAATGACACGACCTGCAGGAATAAACTTTAAACTCACTAGTTGCTCATAAAACTTGTTAAACCACTTTTGACGATCTTCCTCTGTTTTTTCGACAGCTGAAAGCCCCGTTGCATTTCGTTTTGCAATTTGCTCATAATAAATTTCTAGTGGTTTTTCGATAATATCAAGCGAGCGAAGAATAACACCTGATTGCTGCTCCTCTGGATTATCTAGTACATGGCGGAAATCTTCCTCAATTAATATTTCTGCTTTTTTAGCGTCCATATCAATTGACTGGATAATACCTAGTCCACGAGCTGGAAATTTCGGATCTTCTTTTACTGTTAAAACAACGAAATCCCCTACTTTTAAAGTTTTTTTCTCCGTATCCTTAAAAGAATAGCGGTCAATCATCACAAGACGAGATACCCCTTTATGCGTAATATGCATGTCAGGTGTAATGGGATGAACTTGTGGGAATTGTTCAATATCCTTGTTTAATTGGTCTACAGAGATAGATGTTTGCCTATTGATTGTTACCATCTACCTAGCCTCCTCTTTTAAAATGCTCCTAAAACAAGCTATTTCCGTTTTTTAAGAAAAATAAACACAAAACACAATATATAGTGTTTTTCGATTTTAGGAACGTACTATATATAGTTTATATAATCACTTTTAAAAGATTACATCAAAAACTTTTTCTATGCAAGGGCTTGATTTTTTTTTAATGTAAGTTAAACCATATAATACAAGGCTTTTTTTAATGAAAAAATTTTTTAGACAATAAAACAAACGTTCGTTTCGGAATGATTGATCTATTTGCGACATATAATCGTAGTCTTCAGTAACCCATTTGTCAAAAAATATGTACCATCATGAAGTTACTACACTTTATTTCTCAAAAGACTCAAATTGACCTATTTTTTATAATTCCAATGATCATTTGCATACTTCGTTTCTTCTAATTGTTTTACATAGTATAATTGTTCAGCTGTTAATTCATACGGTATAAGCTGAATTTGCAATGCTTGTTCAAATCCTTTTTTAAAAGCTTTCACACATTGGTCAATCGTAAATGGTGTAGAAGAAAGACGATTAATGGCAACTGCTTTTTCGGGAAGCTTCTTTCTCATTTTTTCCTTCACAGCCTCAGAGGAAAAATTAAAAACAGACAATAATTTTTCTTCATCTAATTCAAGCAATATAGCTCCGTGTTGTAAAATCACACCTTTTTGGCGAGTTTGTGCACTTCCTGCTACTTTTTTACCTTCTACAACAAGCTCATACCAGCTCGGTGCATCAAAACATACAGCACTTTTAGGCTGCTTTAAATCCGCTCTTTTTTCTTCTGTATCTGGTACACTAAAATAAGCATCTAGTCCTAAATTTTGAAAACCTAATAATAATCCTTCACTTAACACTCGGTACGCTTCTGTCACCGTTTGAGGCATGTTTGGATAACTTTCTGTAACAATTATAGAGTACGTTAGCTCTTTGTCATGCAATACTGCACGGCCACCTGTAGGACGACGGACAAACCCTAACTGTTGACGTTTTACTTCTTCTATATTAATATCTCTTAATGCTTGTTGAAAATAACCTATTGATAAGGTAGCTGGATTCCATTCATAAAAACGGATTATTGGTGGAAGTTCACCTTTGCTATGCCAATCAAGTAATGCTTCGTCTAAAGCCATATTAAACGAAGGTGTACAAGGTCCTGAATTGATAAAATACCATTCATTCAAAATTATCCTCTCCTCAAAATATACATTTTAACAAACTTACTCGACTATCGCTACATTCTCTTTTATAATAGATTTTGTAGATAGAAAGGGGCTTACTAGTAGTGAATATTCTTATTACAATCGCTATCATTATTGCAGTCATTGCTGCATATGTGTTAATCAACTCAATGCGTCTTAAAAAGGCGGTTACCAATTTAACACAAGATGAATTTATACAAGGATATCGTAAAGCACAACTTATTGACTTACGTGAACCTAAAGAATTCGAAGCGGGACATATTTTAGGAGCTCGTAATATTCCGTTAACACAGTTTAGAACGAGACATAAAGAAATCCGTCCAGATCTCCCTGTCTATTTATACTGCCAAAATTCAGGACGTAGCGCACGAGCTGCACTGCAATTAAAGAAAAAAGGTTATAACCAAATTTACCAGCTTCAAGGCGGCTTTAAAACTTGGACAGGAAAAGTAAAATCAAAAGCATAAAAAAGTAAGGGGGCATTTGAAAATCATTCAATGCCCTCTTTGCTTGTGAGACAGTGACAATTAGATGCCACCTCACCTGATTTTCAAGATGATCCAATATGAAAGAGTAGAGGGAGTGTCCCGAAAGAATAACTTTCCGGACACTCCCCTACTTTTTAGACTTTTACATTTTTCGAGTCTAAAAAGTTAAAAGAAAAATACTTTTCATTATAAAAATTTATACAAAAATATTAATTTTTTAGGTAAACCTGGTGTATTCATCATGAGTTTCTACCTATTATAAGTAACCCCTGTAAGATAATTATTATCAAACAGGGGCTTTTACTATCATTTATTATTTTGTATATCTTAAAATTGGTGTACGCGCAGCACGTGTTTCATCTAGTCGTGAAACAACAGTTGTATGTGGTGCTTCTTGAACAATTGCTGGATTCTCTTCTACCTCTTTAGCAATTTGAATCATCGCATCACAGAATGCGTCTAACGTTTCCTTTGACTCTGTTTCAGTCGGCTCAATCATAATACCTTCCTCTACATTTAATGGGAAGTATACTGTTGGTGGATGGTAACCAAAATCAAGCAGGCGTTTTGCGATATCTAAAGTACGAACACCAAGTTTCTTTTGACGGCGCCCAGATAATACAAATTCATGTTTACAATGACGGTTGTAAGGTAAGTCATAAAACTCTTCTAAGCGTCTCATCATATAGTTTGCGTTTAAAACCGCATACTCTGTTACTGCTTTTAAACCATCCGGACCCATTGTACGAATATAAGTGTAAGCACGAACATTAATACCAAAGTTACCGTAATAAGGCTTCACACGACCAATCGATTGTGGTCGGTTAGTATCAAAGTGGAATGAACCATCTTCTAATTTAACTAGCACTGGTTTCGGTAAAAACGGAATTAAATCTGCTTTAACTCCAACAGGGCCTGAACCTGGGCCACCGCCACCGTGTGGACCAGTAAACGTTTTATGCAGGTTTAAATGCACGCAATCAAAGCCCATGTCACCAGGACGTGCTTTACTCATTACAGCATTTAAGTTTGCTCCGTCATAGTATACTTTACCGCCAACAGAGTGAATAATATCTGCCATTTCAATAATATTTTCTTCAAATAAGCCTAATGTATTTGGATTTGTTAACATTAACGCTGCTGTATCTGGTCCTACTACACGGCGTAAATCTTCTAGATCTACTAAACCATCTTCATTCGATTGAACTGTAATCGTTTCAAAGCCAGCAACCGTAGCAGAAGCTGGGTTTGTTCCGTGCGCTGAATCCGGCACAATCACTTTATTACGATGACCTTCACCGTTCGCCTCATGGAAAGCGCGAATCATCATTAATGCAGTCCATTCCCCATGTGCACCAGCAGCTGGTTGTAATGTCACTTCGTCCATCCCAGTAATTTCAACAAGTGATGTTTGCAGTTCGTATAAAAGCTCCATTGCCCCTTGAGCCGTTGACTCTTCTTGTAATGGGTGAACATTAGCAAAACCAGAGAATCGAGCGACTGCTTCGTTAATTTTCGGGTTGTATTTCATCGTACAAGAACCAAGTGGATAGAAACCTGAGTCTACACCGTGATTACGGCGAGAAAGTGCTGTATAATGACGCATTATATCAAGCTCTGATACTTCTGGTAGTTCGGCAGCTTGTTCACGAACATAGCCAGCAGGTAAAAGCTCTGCTAAATCAAAATCAGGTACATCAAGTGGCTCTAAACTATAGCCAACGCGACCTTCCTTCGTGATTTCAAAAATGAGTGATTGGTTTTCGTTATGCATTGTAAGCCCCCATCTCCGCAACTAATGCTTCAATTTCTTCTTTTGTACGTAGCTCAGTTACAGCAATTAACGCATGATTTTCTAATTCCGGATATACACGTCCTAGATCAAAACCACCGATCATTCCTTTTTCTAATAACGCTTTGTTTATTTCTGTAACTGGTTTATTTGTTTTCACAACAATTTCGTTAAAGTGAGCACCTTGGAATGGTACTTCAAAGCCAGCTGCTTCAAATGCATTTTTGGCGAAACGTGTCTTGACGATATTTTGTTTTGCCATTTCCTGAATACCTTGCTTACCTAGTGCTGTCATAGCTACCGAAGCTGCGAGTGCTAACAAAGCTTGGTTTGAACAAATATTTGAAGTTGCTTTATCACGACGAATATGCTGCTCGCGAGCTTGTAAAGTTAATACATAGCCACGACGCCCTTCTTGATCGACTGTTTCACCAACTAAACGACCAGGCACTTTACGCATTAATTTGTTTGTTACGGCGAAATATCCACAGTGTGGTCCACCGAAGCTTTCTGCTATACCAAATACTTGGGCATCCCCAACTGTAATATCTGCACCAAGTTTCCCTGGAGGTGTTAATACACCTAATGCTAATGGATTTGCAGAAACAATAAATAACCCTTTTGCTTCATGTGTTATTTCTCCAATAGTTTGTAAGTCTTCAATTTGACCGAAGAAGTTTGGATATTGGACCATGACAGCTGCTGTTTGATCATCTACTAAATTTTTTAACGCTTCTACATCTGTTTGACCATCTTTTGTAGGAACGGTAACGATTTCAATTGATTGACCATATGCATACGTCGCAACTACATCTTTATATTCTGGGTGAACGCTACCTGATACTAAGATTTTTTTGCGACGTGTATGACCAGCTGCTAACATACCCGCTTCAGCTAATGATGTTCCTCCATCATACATTGACGAGTTAGCAAGATCCATACCTGTTAATTCAGCAATCATCGTTTGAAATTCGAAAATTGCTTGTAATTCACCTTGAGAAATTTCTGGTTGATAGGGTGTGTAAGCTGTATAAAACTCAGAACGAGAAATAACGTGGTCTACAATAACCGGTTTGTAGTGGTTATAGACTCCGGCACCTAAAAAAGATACATGAGATTGCGTGTTCGCATTTTTTGCAGCTAATTGAGATAATTCTTTTAATAAAGCAGATTCAGATTTCGCTTCTTTAATATTATAAATACCTTGGAAGCGCACTTTTTCTGGAATATCAGAGAATAATTCATCTACCGAATCAACACCAATTGTCGCTAGCATTTCTTGTTTATCTTGTTCCGTCATTGGTAAATAACGATGTTTCATAAGAACCCTCTTTTCAAATATTATTTTGAACGTTTATAAAAAGGTGTTGCCACTGTTACAGCCGGAACCATTTTTCCGCGAATTTCGACTTCTAATTCAATTCCAACTTCCGCGAATTGTGCGTCAATTAAAGCCACACCAACATTCCGTTTTGCTAGCGGTAATTGTGTACCCGTTGTAATTTCACCAATTTCAACATTATTTTTATAAACTTTATAACCGTGACGTGGAATCCCTTTCCCAATCATTTCAACACCCACTGATTGACGAGGAAGCCCTGCTTCTTTTTGGACTATTAACGCTTCTTGACCAATAAATTCCGGCTTTTTTTGAAGCTTAACCGCAAATCCAATACCCGCCTCTAATGGCGAAATATCCTTCGATAATTCTTGGCCATATAAAGGTAAACCAGCTTCAAAGCGAAGCGTATCCCTAGCTCCAAGCCCAGCTGGTACAACACCATAGTCTTTTCCTGCTTCTAAAATTTTGTTCCATAATACTTTAATTGCCTCCGGTGATCCGTAGAGCTCAAAACCGTCTTCACCTGTATAGCCACTACGAGAAACTAATACAGCATGACCTGCAATATCAACATTATCTTGGAATTTAAAATATTTAATATTTTTTAAATCTACTGTCGTTAATGTTTGTAATACTTGTTCAGCTAATGGACCTTGTAATGCTATTTGTGCGTATTCATCTGAGCGGTTTGTAATCGTTACATCTTCTGTTGCATGCTGCATCATCCATTCATAATCTTTGTCGATATTAGATGCGTTAACACAAAGTAAATAACGGTTTTCTTCTAAACGATATGTAAGTAAATCATCTACAATACCGCCCGTTTCATAACACATAGCACTATATTGTGCACCACCAATTTGAATTTTCGAAATATCATTTGAAAGGATTTTTTGTAAATAGTTCAGTGCCCCTTCTCCTTCTACAACGATTTCTCCCATATGTGACACATCAAACAATCCTGCACGGTTGCGTACAGCATCATGTTCTTCTTTTATTGAACTGAACTGTACTGGTAATTCCCAACCTCCAAAGTCAATTGTTTTCCCGCCATAAGCTAAATACTCATCAAATAACGGTGTACGTTTTAATTGTGTCATGACAAACCCCTCCTATAATT
>DEQI01000268.1:5842-7015 GCA_002360295.1 Planococcaceae bacterium UBA3370 | reverse complement strand
CTCTCCAGAGATGCGTCCTGTACGAGTCTTTTTGCCTGAGAGATTCATAGTTTTACTACTTGCTCCTTCGGCGACGTGACTTCACGTTCTCTCCCCGTACAATCATCCGCGAACAATATTTACTTTAAAGTTAAAATAAACCACTTCTTAGCAATATCCTAACATTAGATGTTATAAAAACGCAATGTTTTTTTAAATTTTATCAGAATACGAATTATTTTTAAGAAAACGTTTTAATTATTCGCTTTTTAGACGATTTACTTGGAAGGCAATATATTCGACAATCATCCTTAATGATCGACCTTCAGTTAATACTTGAATATGCCCAGCTTCTCGATAAAACTTTTTCCGATATGAGTAAAGTTGCTGTAATTCAGCTTTTGTAGATTTTTGTACAATAGGACGGTTTTTATCATTTTTTATTCGCATATAAATATCTTCAAATGTTGCATCTAAAAAAAAGACAAGTCCCGTTCTGCGCATTATTTTACGATTTTCTTTACTTATTGCTACACCACCACCAGTTGCAATGATGCAAGATTCATTTCGGAAATTTTGTAAAAATTCCGTTTCTAGTTTTCGAAAATAAGCTTCCCCGAATTTTTCGAATATTTCTGGTATTGTCATTCCCTGTTGTCTTACAATTTCACGATCCATGTCGTAATATGGTATTTTTAGAAAGTAGCTCAATCTTCGTCCAATTGCACTTTTTCCACATCCCATGAATCCTACTAAATATATCTTGCGCATTTCCGTCACCTTCTTATCACTTCAGCTGTGCTAACTTTCCAATTGTATTAGTACGTTTATCGTAGCACGAACATTGACGAATTCCAATGAGTTATAAGATTTTATTTGCGCTTTATAACTAGCTACGTACGTTAGACACAGTCCCGTAATCAGAAATAGGAAAATAATAGTAATCGGAAATAACATTCCTTTCTCGTTTTTGAGATGGCACAATAAATGTTCTCTCCTTTTCTCTACCGTCTAATAAATGAGCTATTAGTGTTATTTCATAATCATTAGAGTAAAACTGAATAGACTGTACTCCTACAAATAGTACTTCATTACCAGCATTTAAACGTACTCGAATCATTTCATTTGACTGACTAATAAAGTAATATTGGTCTTCTTTTACGATTTTCAGCTCTTCCCCATTATTTCGAACAG
>DEQI01000268.1:817-5832 GCA_002360295.1 Planococcaceae bacterium UBA3370 | reverse complement strand
TACATCATCTGCAGCTAAAAAATACTTTTGAAAATCGTTAATAAATAACTCCCAATTCAAATCAACTAAAGCTTCCGTAGTATCAAAACGAGGAATGGATAATATAATGAATGTGATTAATTGAGAAAATATTAATAAAACAACAAGTTGTAATAATGCTTCAAAAAATGTAAATCCAGAATCCGCACGCATTATTTGCTTATACATTTCATTCTCTCTTCTTGAATATTTCGGAAGCTAACGCATATTTCACCAAAACTATAAACCCATTTATACTCAACTTGTTGAATTGTGGCAACTCCTTCTGTCAGACCGTAAGACTCAACTATTTTGGCACCATTTAGCGCAATTTCACTTGCATGAAGCTCTAGTTTTTTATTATGCAATGTAGTTTGTAAATGACTATATAATGGTAGTAACGTTCCTCCAATACACATGAATATAGTGACTGATAGTAGTATTTCAATAAACGATAACCCTCTTTCATTATTCAAGTAATCGCAATCTCCCCTGCCCTAAATTAATAGAATATTGCACTTTTCTATTTTTATAACGGAATTCTACTTTTCCAATATTCGCTACAGAACCATTTACATTAAATATAATTCGTTGATTGGCTGTATAAATAGTAGCTGTCATACCTTCTGGAAATTTTCGTTTAATAAGCGCCTCATTGACATACTCGAATGATTGAAATTCTACCCCTTCTGAAATCCAGCATGTAATTCGAGCATAGTTTTCCATTGCATAACTTTGCATTTCTCGTAAATCGAATTCAAACTGCCTAATAGCTTGTTCAAAAGGATCGGGTTGTAATTTAGAAAAAGCAAAAGAAAAGACGATAAAACTCATCACACTTATGATACTTAATACGAGTAACATTTCTATAAACGTAAAGCCTCGTTCCTCTTTAATCACTCACGATCACTCTGTTGTGCCATAACCTTTCCATTTTCATCTATCGTTACTTCCGTACCACTTGGACATGCTGCCTTTTCCTCTATTACATAGCCCTCTTCTTTCAACTCCTCGTACGAAGGCGTTTTCATATGATCAATTTTATATGCTTGAACTTGCCCTTGAAGCATTTGCACATAGGCATCACAACCTTTGTTGTCAATCGAAGTGAAATGTTTAGTCACATTCGGTATTGTTACTAATATGAGAATCGAAATAATTAAAAGGACAATTAACATTTCTACAAGTGTAAATCCACGTTCATTTTTCATATAGTCGCTCCTTATACAATATCGAGTAATTGATACATAGGTAACAAAATACTTAAGTATGCCGCAATCACACAAATTGCGATAATTAAAAACAATAATGGTTGTATGAATAGTGTTGCAGAATGTACGATTGTTTCAAACTTTTCATCCAGCAACTCTGCATAAATTAGCAACTCTCTCCCAAGTAAACCGCTTTTTTCTCCATGATCGACAAATTGCTCAAATCGAGAAAAGAAAAAACTAACGGCCTTCACACTGTTTGCAAGACTATCTCCGAACATGATGCGATTTTCAATGATGGACGCTACGTAAGCCAGTTGAGTTTGAAATGTTTGTGATTTTAAATAGTTAAGTGAATGCTGTAATGACATTCCTGTTACTAATAAATTGCCGAGGGAGCGGGCAAACTGTCGAGTTAAAAGAATGCGCCAGAAATGACCAAGAAATGGAACTTTGAAAAGAAGTTTGAGCTGAATATCAACTCGCTTACGCTGAATATAAATAAATAAAGCAACGCATAAGGTTAAAACACATAGTATTAAGACAATAAAAAAATCAGGTACATGTAAAAAAATTTTCGTCCACTGTACACTTGAGGCTTCCTCTGAAGGCGATCTAAAATAAACCATTTGTTCAATATTTGGTAAAAAATAAAGTCTGAAGGCAATAAATAACGCGCCTATAAATATAAAGAGTAATGCAGGATATAATAATAGTTTTGTTAGTCTGCTTTTCATTTTCTCTTGAAAGGTCATTTGTTGTGCTACTATCCGAAGAGTACTTGCAAGTTGACCCGTTGTTTCAGCTAATTGGATCGCGACTAAATAATGTTTTTTTACGCCAAATAGTTCAAGTATACTTGTTGGTCCTGCCCCATTACGAAAAGAAGTATAGACTAACTCTTCCCAATACTTATAATTTTGAACATGATATGGCAATAGCATTGCGATACAATCAGCAAATGTGTAGCCCTCTTCCAATAACGTACTCATACGGAAGAAAAAATCGGGTAACTGCTTCACATGGATTTGACGACGAAAACGGATACTAGAAATGGTCCATTTATTTATACGAAGGAGCATAACGTAACCCTTCCAGGCTATACATTTGACTTTGCAGTGTACGCTCAAAATTTAACGCATAAATATCACCTTGCATCACTGCTTTAATGGCATCAAATAAATGTGAATCGCTTAATATTTCAAATATGGCTTTTCGTTCATCTAAATCCGGTATTTCTATGAGTGACTGCGCGATGATGCCTATCACTGATTGGCGTAGCTCTTCTATGGAAATGCCTAAATCTATAAGACGATATAAGCAATTGACTGTATCTTTTGCATGTATGGAGGATAATACCAGATGCCCTGTTAACGATGCTTGTATGGCGATTTCAGCCGTTTCACGGTCTCTAATTTCGCCAATCATGATAACATCCGGTGAGTGACGTAATATGGCCCGTAATCCTTCAGAATAGGTTACACCAGCACGCTCATTGACTTGAATTTGTAAAACTTGATCATTAGATTTTTCTACAGGGTCTTCTAATGAGATTACGTGGCGATTTAATTCCATACAACAATAATGGACAAGTGAATATAACGATGTAGTTTTACCTGAACCAGTTGCACCGGTAAATAATAGTAGGCCTTGTTGCTGATGGATGAGCTGTTCTATTTTTTGAGCAGCAGTAGGATCGAAACATAGGGAATGAAGAGGTAATGTTGCATTTTGCTTCAAAATTCGAATAACAAGGCTCTCTTTTCCCTTATAGGATGGGAGAGTAGATATTCGAAATGCGTAAATAGCTTCTGCAAAATCCTTTTGGAAAGAGCCGCTTTGAGGTTTTCGCTTTTCACTAATGTCTAGTGCAGATAAAAATTTAAAGTACGTAATCATTCTTAATCCTAAATCGATTGGTAAATCACCGTTTTGATAAAGCTTATTGTATTTCCTTAAAAGAATCGTAAAATTATGACTCGATGGGACTAAATGAATATCAGATGCACCGAATGATAGTGCTTTTTCGATTAATTCCTCGCATTTCGTAACGATAATTGATTCCATTTCCATAAATAGTCACCTCACTATTGTGTATTTGAACTAAAATGCTATCTAGCGCCATTATAGTAGGTAATGTTTAATTAGAAAACGGGTTTCAATAAATTAAATATTTGCCTATAGTTTTATTAGCCAAATTTACATTTTATGCATTTTTAAAGCTTCGTTCAATCGAACGTTAATTAGCCCCTTCTGCAACTTTCGACAAAATAGTATGAAATTCATCTGTAAATACAATATAATATTAATATCTAGTTTTCAGTATCCAATAATCCTATGAGGTGATAGTCATTGTTAGATCCATTAAAAATTACAAGCACATTAGCAGATGAAACACGTTACCAAATTTATGAATATATGTTAAAGAATAAGAAATATTTTACCGTTCAAAATATTGCGGATGAATTCGGTATACATCCGAACGTAGCTAGACTACATTTAACAAAACTTAGTGAAATCCATGTCATTTCTGCAGATTTTGTAAAGACAGGTAAAGGGGGGCGACCTGGACGCGTATATAAAACAACAGAACAAGGAGTGTCATTAACATTTCCCAAACGTGATGAACCATTATTATTAAATTGGCTGTTACAATTAGTCGATACATTAGGTGATGTAGCAATTGAACAAGCACAGCAAATTAGCTACACTGACGGTCATGACATGATGAAAACAATTATATTGTCACAAAAAGCAAAAAACAAATCATTAACTTTTGATGATAAATTAAAGCTACTAACAAATAGTGCTGCAATGATTGGTTACACGCCCCAAGTAGAACAAGTAGACAATAACAAAATAATACAATTCGTTATTTACAATTGCCCTTTCCATAATCAGTTATCTACATACAGTGAAATCGCATGTAAGTTACATGAATCATATTTACGTGGTCAAGTAGATGCTCTATTTTTAAATAATGAATTTGTCCAATTAAACAGTATGATTCACACATGTGAAAATTGTAACTATGAAATAACTGTCCCTACTACTGAAGAGTAAAGAACGTCCACCTGATTGTCACAAACATACTGCAAGTTGCAGTTTACATTCTCACTTACAATCATTTATAATATATGGGAGACTATTGTAACTACATGCAAAGGAGGGGAATCTATCATGAGTAATATGTATAAAGTTATGGCTTTCTGGACAGGTATTTTTGCAATTATGTTCTACCTTGGTGGTATGTATGAGGTTTCGCTATTATTCGTAGGTAATACTGGTTTATTTTTATTATTAGGCTTTTTAAACCTTTCAGAGCGTATGTATATGTATATATTCGGTGCTTATTTAACTGTGTTCTTTGCAGGTTTCACGTACTACACAACATTTATGCACACACCTGGTGGCGGGCATTAATACATGATTAAGGGGTCGTCTGAAAAGTAATTTTGAGACGCTCTTTTTTTATTTGTTCTGTTGTCAATGTATTTCATATGAAGAAATAAAAGTGTTACCAGAAGATTCCCTTTTCCGGTAACACCATTTTATTTAAAAACCATTTAAAAATGGGTTCATCTCCATTTCAGCTGCTGGAGTCGTATATTGTCCATGTCCTGGATAAATAATCGTATCTTCAGGCAGAGATAATAATTTCTCATGAATGGACTTTAATAGTACCGACATAGACCCACCCAATAAATCCGTTCTACCAATGCTTCGTTCAAAAAGTGTATCCCCTACGATAGCAAACCCGTCTTCCTCAAAAATATAAGAGATACT
>DEQI01000268.1:469-785 GCA_002360295.1 Planococcaceae bacterium UBA3370 | reverse complement strand
GTGTAAAAACAGCCCTAAAAGAAAAATCACTTATTGTATAGTGCTTCTCTTCACGTATAATATGCTCTTCTTCCGGTTCACGAACTGTATAATTAGGTAGCTCTCTGTATTTTCCGGATCCATTTTTCATTGGATCTTGTAGCCATTTCACTTCTTTTTCGTGAACGTATAAAGGTAAATGAAATTCATCTCTTATTTGATCAACAGCACCAATATGATCGAAATGGGTATGCGTTAAAAAAATAGCAAGTGGTTTTAACCCATTTGCACGAATTTCCTTTATTAATTTTTGTGCTTCTTCCCCTGGATCGAATAG
>DEQI01000268.1:0-355 GCA_002360295.1 Planococcaceae bacterium UBA3370 | reverse complement strand
GGAAGTTCAAACAAACGTCACTTTCTTCCCTCGACAAAATCTGGAATAAGATTTACAATAGAGTAGAATATTGTTTATGACATTCATTTTTTGATGTCGAAAGGAGTGTCTTTTTTTAATGAACTTATTAATGGTTATTTTTGGTTTAGTAGCTATCTTAGGCGTAGTAGGCACATTCCAGGCAATTAAGGAAAAAAATATACTAGGCATCGTCTTTAATTTAGGTGCAGCAGCTATCTTCGGATGGTTTGTAGTGATGACAGTTCTTAATGCTGGATACCCTCCAAAGTTACACTAATAGCTAATAAAAAGATGAGTTACCAAAAAGGTAGCTCGTCTTTTTATTTTTCTAAAA
>DEQI01000171.1:3228-7464 GCA_002360295.1 Planococcaceae bacterium UBA3370 | reverse complement strand
ATAAAGATAGGTGTAATAGCTACGGGAAGTGAGTTACTGGAGCCTGGTGAAGCTTTGCAGAAAGGTAAAATTCGTAATAGTAACGCCTATATGATTATGGCACAAATAGAACGTGCTGGTGCTGAAGTGAAATACTACGGTAAATTGAATGATGACCTTCAATTATGTATAGAGAATGTTAAAAAAGCTCTTCAGGAAGTGGATATTTTAATCACAACAGGAGGGGTATCGGTCGGTGATTATGATTACCTACCAGCTATATATGAGGCTATTGGTGCACAAGTGTTGTTTAATAAAATAGCGATGCGACCGGGAAGCGTGACAACAGTTGCAGCTCGTAATGGCCAGTTATTATTTGGGCTATCTGGCAATCCATCCGCTTGCTATGTAGGCTTTGAATTGTTTGTGCGTCCTATTATTCGAACAGCATTTGGAAATAAGCAGCCACACCTACGTAGAGAACAAGCTATATTAGGTGCAGATTTTAAAAAGCCTAACCCATTTACGCGCTTTATACGCTCAACTGTTTTCTATGAAAAAGGGCAATTAGTTGCTGTGCCATCTGGATTTGATAAATCTAGTGCCGTTTCTTCATTAGCAAGTGCCAATGCGTTTGTAGTTTTACCAGGGGGCTCACGCGGCTATGAAAAAGGAATGCAGGTAGCCGTCTTGTTGATAGAAGATTTGCAAGGAAGTGAGTGGCCTTGGTACAACATCGAAAAATCTTACAAATAGTTGGTTATCAAAACAGTGGGAAAACGACATTAATAGAGCAATTGATTACCCAAGCTACAATGGAAGGGTTACGTGTAGGAACAATCAAGCACCACGGACATGGGGGAATACCTAGTTTAGAAGCTTCAAAAGATAGCTTGCGTCATGAGCAGGCCGGTGCCAGTGTTACAGCCGTTGAGGGTGACGGGACGTTGCGTATGACAATACGTCAAAGGGAGTGGCAGCTCGCAAATATACTAGAGATCTATGAGGCACTTCCCCTAGATACTATATTGATTGAAGGCTTTAAGAACGAACATTATCCAAAGGTTGTGCTTTTACGAACAGCACAAGATCAAGAACTACTACACAAATTAACGAATATTATTTGTATACTTTATTGGCCAACTTATTTACATGAGATATCATTGGATGTGCCAGTTTTTTCGATTCATGAAAAAACACAATATATGGAATTTTTAATGAAGGAAATGAGAGTGAAATAATGACTACAGCGTTGTTTGAGATTATCGATAAACCGATTGATGTGGAGGAAGTCAGACAAAAAGTAATGAGTCGAAATGCGGGGGCAATAACCCTTTTTATCGGAACTGTCCGAGAATTAACAAAGGGTAAAAAAACATTGCACCTAGAATATCAAGCTTATTCTACAATGGCTATCAAAATGTTTGAACAGATTTCTAAAGAAATAATAGAGCAGTGGCCGGATGCGAAAGTGGCTATTACACATCGGGTTGGTCATTTAGATATATCAGATATTGCCGTTGTCATTGCTGTTTCATCACCACATCGTAAAATTGCCTACCTGGCGAATGAATATGCAATTGAGCGTATTAAACAAATTGTTCCTATTTGGAAAAAAGAGTACTGGGAAGACGGTACCGAGTGGATTGGCGATCAATTAGAAAATGTCCCTTATCCGAAAGGGGAACCTTCTATTGGAGAGGAAGAATAACATGATAAGCATATTATTTTTTGCACATTTACAAGAAGCAGTTGGGACGTCAGAGTTAAAAGTGGATTTATCCAATCAGACAGTTAGCCAAATAAAAGAGTGGGTAGAAAATCAATATCCACAATTATCGTTAAAGCATATGATAACTGCAATAAATGAAGAGTTTGCAACAGATACAATGATTGTAAAGGCGGGGGATACAGTCGCCTTTATCCCACCAATCAGTGGCGGCTGAAAAAAAGATGTAGTTGACTTGTCAACTACATCTTTTTTATGCTTTCATAAAGTAACATCGTTTTGCGGCAAATCTTTTTTGATGTATGCTTGCTTTATTTAATCATTTTCATTTTCTCTCATCTCAGCCTCATGACTAAAAGATACTTCAACATTCGCTTTATTCAACTGCTTTTCCTCATTTTTCAACATACTTGGTGGCTCATGAGGTTCACCCGAATGGGGTGTCTGAACTGGATGTGCATCATTGATGATGAGAATTGGTCTCATCATATCATGGTCCTCATGTTCTAAGAAGTGACAGTGCCAAATGTAATTACCTGTGAACCCTTTCCAGTGCATGATGATTTTCGTCACCATAAATGGATCTGTTTTAACAACATCCTTCCAACCGCGCTCATAATCATGAGGTTCTATAGGATCTCCAATAAATTCAAGGATACCTTCACTTTGATAGCGTTCCACGTTAAAAGGTCTACGTTCTAAAATTTTAAATTGTATTAAATGTACATGGATTGGGTGAATAAATGGTGTTGTATTAATAAAGTTCCATATTTCAATACTATCTAAAGAAGGTTTTTCTGTTGTCGGATCATGATACATTCGGTCATTTAATAACAGCATCGGTCTACCATATTGATCGAGTGTAAAAGATAAGGGTAGGTCTCGCGTAATATGTGCATGATGCTCGTGAAGCTCCATCTCTGGTGAAAGTTCATTAGGTATATCAGGACTATCAATGCCTTTTAACGTAAGATCTACTCTAAATTGCATAATGACAGAGGTATGCTCATCTGGAAATTCAGTGTCCGTATTTTGTAACGTAATCGTTTCACCTTTATGTTTGGAAAAATCTATCACAATATCTGTACGTTCAGCAGGTAATAGACTTATTGACTGTGTATCAACACGTTTTGACAGTAGACCACCATCAGTCCCAATTTGAATAAATGGTTGATTGTTCGATAACTGAATTACATAGCCTCTGCGATTAGAAGCGTTGACAACTCGAAATCTGTATTTTCTAGGCTCAACTCGCATATAGGGCCAAAGTTTGCCATTTACAAGAATGGTATTGCCTACAACTCCAGGTGTAATAGACGGATGCACTGGTACAGGGAATGGAGGAGCATCAGGATAATAAATGGAGCTATCCTCATTAAACGATTTATCTTGAATCATTAATGGCATTTCATAGGATCCACATGGCAGTTGAAGTCTCTCTTCTAATGTATCACGAAGTAAATAAAAGCCCGCTAGGCCAGCATAAACATTTAAACGTGTTAAGGCCATTGCATGATCGTGATACCATAATGTAGCACTTGGTTGATGGTTGGTATAATGGTGAACTTGCCTTTTAAATTTTGGACCTGTGAACGTATAATTTTTTGTATACCATGCTTCAGGGTGACCGTCGCTTTCCCAATCAACATGGGCACCATGCAGATGGACAACTGTTCGTACTTCTTCAGAATCAGCGGCACTATGAAGGGTGTGATCAATCGGTAAAAAATGCTTAGTAGGTAGGTTATTTATATATTTGACATAGATAGACTTGTCTTTTGTAGCTTCAATTGTTGGTCCCGGAACAATTCCGTTATAGCCCCAAACCTTGGAGAGAGGGAAATGGCGATGAAAGCGATGATATGCTGCTTCCATTTTCAATTCGAAATAAGAATTTTTCGGGTAATTTTCATTTGGAACAGGTTTTGCAATGGGTGGTTTCACTAATTTATCAACAAACTTTGGAATCGTATCGGGGTTAGCAGGATTTATAATCGGTTTCAATGATACACAACCTTTCTTTTCATATTAAAGTATTATATTCAAGAACGGTTTAAAGGTAATTCTTTTGTACAAATCAAGGTACACAGTTCTTTTTAATTGAGTGACTAAAAAAATGGAGGTGTCCAGTAATAGCTAGCTGGATACCTCCTTCCTTATTGCGCCCACCAAAATACAACTTTCCTGAATGAAAACTTAATGAATGGCATTATCGATATGAGCTAAGTGGTGATAACTATGCCACACACAAAAACCAATATATTCAGCTAATGCGGTAATGCCATTAGTGGGGTGATAGAATGGTTTTTGTAGTTGTTCGTTCGTTAAGCTGCTTAAAAGAGTAACGGTTCGTTCATAAATACCAGCAATAATACTAATAGATATAGCCATTGGTAGCTCATAATCAGCTTGCTCTGCCCAAGCTGATTCATCATATGGGCTAATCATTGGAATATCTTCAGTTAAAGCTAGTTTTATTCGAGTAAAGGCATTTATTTGTGAATCTGCTATATGATGTACTATTTGTC
>DEQI01000171.1:2692-3154 GCA_002360295.1 Planococcaceae bacterium UBA3370 | reverse complement strand
GCAATAACTTCTAATAATTTTGCGGGGAAAAGGGAAAGCTCATGTATCCAAATTTGTATTTGGTCTTGAGAAATATTTTCAGGACAAATAAATGAACCTACTGGATATTGATCATTTATCAATTTTTTTCCTCCCTTCTAATAAAAACTGTATCCAACTTCAAAACAGCTTTATTTTTGTAAGTGCTGCTCCATTTTAAACGCACAACTTTTCATACTTCGTAAATATTGCATAGTAGGCTGATTTTATTTGAAAAATGTAGATCGAATTAATAGTGAGAAAATATAGTAGAAGACAAATGTAGCTGTATGTAATTGAAGTCTATTTAAAGTGTATGGCGGAATTGACATGTGAGTTGGTGCATCTGTACGTTTAGTTTTGATTGGTTGAGCAGTTTTTAATCTATCTAATTTTTTCCACTATGCTTTTCTCCCAAGGGATTGTTTCTTTACATCCTTAATT
>DEQI01000171.1:0-2552 GCA_002360295.1 Planococcaceae bacterium UBA3370 | reverse complement strand
GAGAGGGAGTGAAAAGATTGAAAAAACTATGGATCATTTGTTTGGCTTGCTTGATGTTAGCTGCTTGCTCACAAAAGAAAGAGGAAATTCAATCACAGGAGGTTAATCAAATGAATGAACAACTCATTGGGAAATGGCAAGGGAATATTGAAATTCCGAATACAGCACTACCTATTATTGTAGATTTACAAAAGCAAAGTGGGACACTATCAGTGCCTGTGCAAGGTTTACAAAACTATCCATTTAAAAAGATTGCTTATGACGGGAATAAAGTAAGCATTTTAATTGATTTAAACGGTTCGAAAATTGAAATAGATGGTACTCTTTCAGGGGATCAAATTGATGCGACCTTTAAACAAAACGGTAGTGCATTCCCACTTAAGCTAAAGCAATATGTAGAGCAACAAGTCACGTATGAAACAATGACAATTCCTGTAGAGGATGGGGATTTAAAAGTTGCTGTACAAAAAGCGAGCCAGCAGCCCTCACCGTTAGTACTTATCCTGGCAGGCTCTGGTCCAACTGATAAGGACGGAAATACGATTGGCGTAGGACAAAATAATAGCTTAAAAATGCTGGCGGAAGGATTAGCGGATGCAGGGATTACATCGGTTCGCTATGATAAACGAGGAATCGGTGACAATGCTCCTTTGTTAACAAAGGAAGAGGACATAACAATTGATCAGTATGTAAATGATGCAGTTCGTGTGTTAAACACGCTACAAGCAGAAGGGACATATAGCTCTATCCATATAATTGGCCATAGTGAAGGGTCACTTATAGGAATGCTGGCAGCACAACAGACAAAGGTAGATTCCTTTGTATCATTAGCAGGAGCTGGTAGAGAGGCGGATGAACTATTACTTGAGCAACTAGAAGGGCAACTATCTACAGCGTTAAAAGAAGAAGCTATAGCTATACTTGGATCGCTTAAGCAAGGAGAACTCGTTCCTAATGTTTCGACTGATTTACAAGCGTTATTTAGACCTTCCGTACAGCCGTACATGATTTCATGGCTACAATATAATCCAGCTGAAATAATAGCCTCACTTGACAGCAAAGTGATGATTATTCAAGGTACGACAGATCTTCAAATACATGCAGCTGATGCAGAAGCACTGAAACAAGGGAAGCAAGATGCAACACTTTTATATTTGGACGGAATGAATCATGTATTAAAAGAAGCACCGGCAGAACGCGCGGCTAATATAGCAACTTATACAGATGCATCTTTGCCTTTACATGAACAATTAGTACCTGCTATCGCTAATTTTATTGGTGAAAAATAGTGGAATGCGTCACTCAAGAAAGTGGTTGTACAATGAATGATAATTTACATGCCCTCAAGTTTTATCAAAATAGAGGATATCGTATAGATGCTGTGCAAAAAGCTCGTAAAATCAAGCCGTCTATACCGCTAATCGGGAATGAAACAATTCCTTTGCACGATGAACGACAATTACTGAAATATTTATGATCTTTGTCGTTAAATATAAAAATAGATATTTTGGGTGAAGTTTATAAAACAACTGTTGTTGTACTAATAGAAAAAAATATATCGGAAATGAGTCCTATTCATTGTTTATGAGTAGGACTTTTTTTAAAAGATAAGAAAGTATAAATTTTTGGGGTTTTAACAGTGTCTAGCTCCAGCGCCTAGCCCCTCGAGGTCGCTTCAGCCCCTTAATCGAAAGCTGAAAATATGCTTTCAATACGGGCCTTCCAGCGCTTGTCGGGGCTGAACAAGGCGCTTGCGCTTTTCTTAGTGACATTATTCTGGAAAATTGAAACTTATTAAAAAGCTATCCGTATCAATAAGTATGTTATTAACACAAAAGGGAAAGTTTGTTTTTTAGGTGATTTAAAAGGAGATGGGAATGATTTTAAAAATATCCATTGTAATTTGTTTAAGTATTGGTGTCATTATATTTTTTGTCGGGAAAAAAATTGAAAAAGAAACGAAAGGGGACAACCCGCAAAAAATGTTCGATTTCATAAAAGAAAATAGGTATAATGATCAGGTTTCTTTTAGTTTAAACGAAAACAATAATAAAAGTATTCGTATCAATGAAAGAAGTAAACTACCTTTAGCAAGTACAGTGAAAATGATTATAGCAATCGAATATGCACGGCAAGCAGCAGAAGGCATGATTGATCCGACTGAGTTAGTACATATGAATACGTTAGAAACTTTTTATATACCGAACTCAGATGGTGGAGCACATCCAGCTTGGCAATCTCAACTTCCTCAGACAGAAGAAGTACCATTAGAAGAAATAGTAAAAGGGATGATTAAGTATAGCTCGAACGCTAATACAGAATTTTTAATGCAAAAACTGGGATTAGACAATATCAATAATTTACTAGAGCGAATAGAGATGAACAATCATGATGAGCTTTATCCGATTGCCAGCGCATTGTTCATACCTGTTCATTTAAAACAACAAGGGTTAACGAAACCACAAATTTTCAATAAGTTAGAGGCAATGACTATGGAAGAATATCGAGGCTTGGCAAATGAAATACATGAAAATTGGAGAAAACAACCTCTT
>DEQI01000287.1 GCA_002360295.1 Planococcaceae bacterium UBA3370 | reverse complement strand
GCGCCTAATAAAAATCCTGCTGCATCATCAAGTTTTCCTGCTAATTGTAATTGTGTAAGCATCCGATCTACACGCTGTTCGTTTTCATCAATATCCTCTAAAAATAGGATTTTTCCTTTTGTATCAATTTCATAGGGTGTGCCGAGAGAGGCTGTCACTAAAGTTAAATTTCCACCGACAAGCTGCCCTTGCACTTCACCTGAAATAAGAGTTTTCATCGGTTGATCGGCAGGGTTTGCGAGAAGCTGTCCGTTTAAATCCGGTGATGTTACACTTGTTATGAAATAATTCCAAGTATAATCATCCATTTTCGATTGAATAAATTCGGTAGATGGCATAGGCGTATGATATGTGACCAAATTACATTTTTGGTTAAAAGCAATGTGAAGGGCAGTGACATCACTATAGCCTGCGAATACTTTCGGATTTTTTTGTATCATGTCAAAATCGAGAAGGGGTAAAATTTTGGTTGCACCATAGCCCCCTCGAATACAAAAAATACCGTCGATCGTAGGATCACTAAACATTTGATTGACTTCTTTTGCACGCAATTCGTCCGATCCTGCTAAATAACCATGTCTGGCACTGCATGTTTCGCCAACAACAACTTTAAATCCTAAATTTTCAACACTTTCAATAGCTTGCTGTAGTTTTTCAGGTGGTGTAGCACTGGAAGCACTAATAAGTCCAATTGTATCGCCATGTTTTAACGGTTTAGGTATTTGCATTTAAGAAACCCCCATTTTTTTTGATGTTCGATAACGTTCAATTTCCTCTTCATTGGCTAGCACAAAATGACCTTCCTCTACCTCAACAAATGATGGAGGGTGCGTATCATACTGATGCTGCGTAGGATCATAGACTTCAACTATTTTATCGCGTTCCTTATATGGGTTTGGCTCTGGTACAGCAGAAAGTAATGTGCGCGTATACGGATGAATTGGGTTTGAAAAAAGCTTTTCTGTTTCTGCTAATTCAACAATATTCCCTTTATAAATAACGGCTGTACGGTCAGAAATAAATCGAACAATGGATAAGTCATGCGCGATAAATAAATACGTTAAATTATTTTCCTCCTGTAAGCTAGATAGTAAATTCAATACTTGTGCACGAATGGAAACATCCAGTGCGGAAATTGGTTCATCCGCAATAATAAACTCAGGCTCCATAACAAGTGCTCGAGCAATCCCAATACGCTGACGCTGGCCTCCCGAAAACTCATGAGGGAAGCGGCTGGCGAATTCAGGTAATAGGCCTACGTTCAATAGGGCATTACGAATTTTTTGTTGGCGATCCGCCTCATTTGTATAATTTTTTGTATTGCTAAGACCCTCTGAAATAATATAGTCAACTTTTGCTCGTTCATTAAGAGATGCCATCGGATCTTGGAAAATCATTTGAATCTTTTGAGTAATTTCCCGGTCCCAATCTTTTGAGATACGACCGTTGATTTGTTTGCCATGAAACAAAATTTGTCCCTCTGACACTTCATTAATACGCATAATGGCTCTACCTATCGTTGTTTTCCCAGAGCCTGATTCACCAACTAAACCAAATGTTTCTCCTTTGTAAATATCGAAGCTTACATCGTTAATAGCAACGAATTTGTTTTTTCCTTTTCCGAATACTACTTTTAAATTTTTTACTTCAATTAACTTTTCTTTATTACTCATTCGCGTAACGTCTCCCTTCCTCAAAAAATGCCAGCAATGCTTCCGGAAGTTCAACTTTTGGCGAACGAGGATCAAGCAACCATGTACGGGCATAATGAGATTCGCTCACTTTAAAGAAAGGAGGGCGTTCTACATAATCTATTTTGAGCGCATATTGATTACGTGGTGCAAAAGCGTCTCCCTTTATTTCTTTAAATAGGTTAGGGGGAGTCCCTTTAATCGAGAAAAGCTGTTCTCCTTTAGAACCAAGTTGTGGTAATGATGAAATGAGTGCCCATGTATAAGGATGTTTTCCATCAAAAAATACTTCATGCGCTTTACCGACTTCAATAATGTCCCCAGCATACATAACAGCAATTCGATCTGCGACTTTCGCAACAACACCTAAATCATGCGTAATATACACAGTCGTTAAGCCGTATTTCTTTTGGAGATTTTTTAGTAGCTGTAAAATTTGTGCTTGTATCGTTACATCAAGTGCAGTCGTCGGTTCATCACAAATTAATATTTTGGGGTTGCAAGCAAGAGCAATGGCAATAACAATACGTTGGCGCATGCCTCCAGAAAACTCATGAGGGTATTGCTTATAGCGTTTTTCTACATCGTATATACCAACGTCTGTTAATAATTTTAATGTTACATGATAAGCTTCTTTCCCTTTTAATCCTTGATGCAGCACGACACATTCTTCAATTTGTTTGCCAATTGTTTTTAATGGGTTTAAGGAGGTCATCGGATCTTGGGTAACCATTGCGATCTCTTTCCCACGAATTTTTAACCAGTCTTCTTCGGTTTTAAACCCGGCTAAATCCATATCGTTGTACATAATTTGCCCTTGATCGATAAAGCCATTTTTATCAAGTAAGCCCATAATAGATTTAACAAGCACCGATTTTCCCGAGCCAGATTCACCCACAATAGCAAGGCTTTCTCCTTTATAAAGGTCGAGAGATATGTCACGAATAGCTTTTAATACTTGACCACGTAATGTGAATTGTATGACTAAATTTTGTATGGATAATATACGTTCTTGTGGATGATTCGCCTCCATTATAATTCCCCTTTATACGTGATTTTTTGGATCAGCCGCATCTGCGAATGAATTCCCGATAATATAAAATGCAATCGTAATGACACTTAATACAATACTTGGGAAGATGAGCTGATATCGCAAATCTGGTGACATCATCAGAACACGCCCTTCATTAATGAGATTTCCTAATGAAGGCTCGCTAATCGGTAAACCTAAGCCAATATAGGTTAAAAATACTTCTGCACCAATTGCGAATGGAATCGCTAAGCTCATCCGTAGCATAATGACAGAAATTAAGTAAGGTAATAAGTTTCGAAGTATAATGCGATAGCTAGGCGTTCCTAAACATTTCGATGCTAAATTGTATTCACGGTCTCGTAAAATGATAATTTGATTTCGAATAAATCGTGCCATTTCTACCCAGCCGGTAATACACATCGCGATGATAATAGTAGAAATGCTCGGTCGCAAAATATAAGACATTAAAATCAGGACGATGGTTGTCGGTATATTATCTACTACGTTATATAGTTGTGTAATAGGCATTTCAAGCTTACGAGAAAAGCCCCAAAGAGTACCAATTGTAATACCGACAACTGCTTCTACTAATGCTACGATACAACCAATAAATAAAGATGTTCGTGTACCAGCCCAAATACGAGACCATAAATCTTGCCCAATGGAGTTCGTACCAAACCAGAATTCTGCACCTGGTGCTATATTCCGTGCTTGTAACCCTGTATCAGCATCTAAATATATTTCTGTTGGTGATTTTTGACCTGGTAATAAAGGTTGGAAAATCGTAAACGCTACAATAATAAAAACAGCTACTAATAAAAAGACAGCTAATCGATTTTTCAAAAAGGATTTCCATGTTGAACGCCAGTATGAGTAATTCGAGTAGGCTGTTTCTTCTGCTTTCGCATCATCTACTACAGCAAACTGAAATAACTCTTCACTGGATTTGTCTGAAATACTGTTGATTTCTTTTGTAAACATCCCCATTAGCGTACACTCTCCCCTTTGCCTAATTTAATACGTGGATCAACAAGTGCCATTGCGATATCGCCTAAAATGAGACCGAGAATGCCAAGTGATGAAAAGACGAGTACAAGTCCTTGTACAACGGTATTGTCTTGACGTTGAATGGCATCAACGAGTAATCCACCCATACCAGGAATGGAATACAGTGATTCAATATAGATGGAGCCTGTAATCGTAAATAAAATGGTTGCGGGTAAGTATTGTGCCATTGGAATAAATGCATTACGTAATACATGACTGAACATAAGTGTCCGCTCTTTTACACCTTTTGCACGTGCTAGCTTAATATAGTCCTTGTTGAGTTCATCGACCATATAGCGTCGCATCCACATAGCATAAGAGGCAGTAGGGGCCAGTGCCATCGATAAAAGTGGTAACATCCAGCTAATGGGATTGTATTCGTCAAACAGCATCGGCAATTTAAAAATACCGGTAACATACATTTGAATGAATAAGTAGTAAACGGCTGCGGGTACAGCGACAACAAAGACGATGTAGCCGGTTCCTAAACGGTCTAGCCAGCGACCTTTCATTTGCGCCATGAGAATACCGAGTGGTACCCCTAAAAGAAGTGATAGGGCGACTGCGCCGAGACCGAATAATAGGGAATACATCATTTTATCCCCTATAATCGTTGTTACTGGGACATCTGTACGATAAGTAACGGATTTACCCAAATCCCCTTGGAATAAATTCACGTAAAAGTTGCCTAATTGAACGATTAACGGATCGCGAAGACCTAAATTTGTTAAATAAACTTCTTGTTGCTCGACAGACATTTTCTCTGCGGCGGCTCCTAAATAACCTTCTTCAGGCATTAAGCGCAGTAATGAGAAAACAATCGTGATAATAATAAATAGTGTCAAAATGGACTGTAACAATCGCTTTCCTATGTACCATAACATCGCTTTAACCTCCAAACTATTAGTAGAATGAGAAAGAATGAAGGAGATGCCGAATAGTGCATTTCGGTCATCTCCTTCGTAATGAACAATCAGTATTAGCCGCTATTTGCTACTAATAATTATTGGTGGTTCTTATTTTGCTGCTTCTGCTAAAGCTTCAGCACGTTTTTGCTCCCACTCAGCTAAAGCTTTTTTGAACTCATCATTACTCATTGGGTTTTCTAATACGGTTTGACCTTT
>DEQI01000021.1:6833-7258 GCA_002360295.1 Planococcaceae bacterium UBA3370 | reverse complement strand
ATGTATAATCAACACATCTGGTAAAATGAATCATCAATCCTTGAGGGGTTTCATCATACGTCACTCATTATTAGCTGATCCAATGCTATTCAAAACGTGGCTTTCAACTGACTAGGACATCCTGTCTGTCATAAGGCGTTTTGGGACAGTAGATAAAACTACTTCATTATGAAAACGAAAAAGAGCCGTCTCTAAATGTCTGAGACAACTCTAGTTATAACTTTTTACTTTGGTGCTTGAAACGGCTTTTCGTCTGGATACAGGCGACCTAGCATTTCATCATACGTATCATTACCATAATCAAAGCAACGTCGTACACGTGATATAGTGGCAGTAGATGCACCCGTTTCTTTTTTAATCGTTTCATACGTCTTTTTCAATCGTAATAAATGTGCTACTTCAAAGCGTTGTGCTAGCGACTGAAT
>DEQI01000021.1:0-6767 GCA_002360295.1 Planococcaceae bacterium UBA3370 | reverse complement strand
TTTAATTCTAGTACCGCTTTAAATAGTTGGTCTGTTTGATGACCTCGAATTTTTTCAATTTGCATGTATCCTCACCCTTTCCCCTTTATTCCATATATGTTACAGCAGATGCTAAACCAGGTGTAGTCGGTACAAAATGCACCCACGTTTGCCCTGGCACTAGCAACACTTCACTACCATCTGTTTCGATTGGAACGAGTAAGCCGTCAACGTTTTTCCAATTGATTTCACGCATCATCCCATGTTGAAATACATATGCGTTTCCATCAGTTGAAAAATCGATATCACGCCGCCCAGCATTATCGATGATGCGATGAGGCATTTCAAAAAATAATACATTAGCAAGCTTTAACTCTTCCCCTGAAGAATAGTCGGTTGTTGCAACATTTGCGGAAAAACGTTTATATCGTTTGGTTTCTTCATCATAAATATATGAACTATTAAAATAACCATTTTGACTATATTTGATCGTCACTTCATTTGCCTTCGTACCTATTTTAACATTATCTTCACTATCATAAAACGGGTAAGACACTTTTTTAGAGTAAATCATTGAAGCGCCCACTTTTTCTGCGCCTGCTATCACATTTTCACCTGATATATACGAGTTATGAGGTGCTATACGCTCAGAAGAACGTTGGAAATACGTGCCGTCATAATGCATACCGTTTATATTGGATACAACACCATTAGCTAACATTACTTTTGCTTCAGGACTATATCCATGTGCTATATAAAATGCATCTAGCCCTTTTGCTAAATCAATAAAATAGGACCTTGCACTACGAATGGGGCCAATTTGATCCGGAATTTGTGATTGATACAATGCTAAAAATCTTGTCACATCCCCTTCCGCTAACATTTCATAGACAACATCTGCTTTCGCTAAACCCGATTGTGGACGTGCATCTGGATGATTATTTATTGTAGCTAGAATGGGCCTTTGCACTATTTCCTCTGCTACCCTTTCTCCAGTAAATGGTGTTATGAAAGGGTATACTTCTGTTTGCTCTTGAACAACTTCTTCCGTACCTTCATCATCTATTACTTCATTAGCATCTACTTCTTGTTCTTCTTTCTCATCTTTACTACACCCTGCAACTAACATTGCCGAACATAGTGCAGCAAGCAACATTCTCTTGGACCACATCTTTTGTCTCCCCTTTAACGCATGACAGCAGGTATCATCACTTTATTTTTCATGACATCAAATAATCCTCTACGTGTAATTCGAATATATGGTAAATGTGTGGACTGTAAAAATAATAATGTATATATAGCATCTGTATGATGATAGCCACGTAAACGAAGCGCTTCTTTCAACGCTATTTCTTTTTCCATAAGCGTTGCTACATCTCCGTCAAAAAAGCTCCCATTAATAGACAAAGGAATAGACGAAACGATTTGTTTATTTTCAGTTAGTACAATGCCTCCATTTAGTTCTTTTAATTTGTTGAAGGCAAACTTCATTTCCTCAATACTTTTACCGATTAAAATAATATCGCCTGTATTAGAATACGATGTTGCAAAGCCTTGTACATTTGTCGCAAAGCCTTTAATCATCGTATTAATACGCCATTTCCCTTGTCGGTCAACAAGCATTAAATAACTTTCATCATGAGATGAATCTAGTACACTACGATTTTGGATTGTTACACTATAAGGCTTCGTTATCACATCATTCACCATCTCAATCCCAATAGGCATCGAAAATTGGAAATCTTCATCTGTTAAATGAAAGTCTATATTTAACGTTCCTAATTGTGACCAGTCAATAGACGGGAAAGAATAGCTTTTCTCATGATGGCGCTTTAACCATATACCTTTTGATAAAACCGCTTCTGGTGTTGGCGTAAATTCGTCTGTTAATATATTAAGTGTTGCCAAACGACCTGTAGCTATTAAACCGTGTAAGTTGGTCATATTGTAGTAGCGTGCGACGTTATACGTAGCCATATTATATGCATCTATTGGATTTACTCCTGCTTCAAGTGCAACACGAATGCATTTATCCATCACTCCGTCTTGATGGAAGCTTGGTGTAGAACCATCTGTCGTCATCATTAAATGATGAAATACATCAAGCTCTTTTTCTACAATATCGGCTAATAACTTTGGTAAATCTGGGCGAATCGATGAATAGCGCAGTGTGACATCATATCCATGTAAAAGACGACTTTCTACATCTTCAATGGTCATGGACTCATGGTCACCATCTGTTCCAAATAATTTCATTCTTGTTAATGTTTTTTCGGATGCTCCAGGGAAATGCCCTTCTAATTTTTTCCCTTTCATTTTTGCTACCTTCATCCAGTACAACATTTGGTCATCTCCGTGTAACAGCCTTGGCCAGCCTGTTAATTCACCACCTAGCAATACGTCATCACGCTGTAGCCATTCCGAAACAGACTCTGTTGAATACATTTTATCTTCAAGCTCGGTTTCACTTTGAGAGTCAAAGCGCGCCCACCAATAAAATGTAAACGGCAATGCTTGTAATTGATCTAGTATTGTAAACGCTTTCTTATTGTTCATAAGCGCAGCAAAATTCATATTGTCACAAATAAACGTCGTCGTACCTGTTTGAGCTGAAAACTCCGCAAAAGACTGAGGATTGTATAGCTGAAACGGATGAACATGTGGCTCGATATAACCGGGTACAATCGTCTTTCCTGCTACATCAATCACTTCTGTATGATGAAGTATTTCAGGCATTTTTTGTCCAACATAGATAATGCGATCATTTAAAATCCATATATTCCCTACTACCCATTTTCTTAGTATGCTGTGTAAATAACGTGCATTTTCAAGCACAATTGTTGGCGCATGTTTCCCATCAATTACTGAAACTTGCTCACGTATGTCTTTAATAGTCCACTTAATTCCTGGCATCTTCAAACGCTCCCTTCTCGAATTAATACGCCAAAATTACACATACTATGTATGCTTTCTCTCTTTACTGCTTTATCGTATCATAGCACTTTCATAAAGCAAAGCGCTAGGTTAAAAAGGGTTTTATTTACTTTTTAAAAAGGAGTTGGAACTTTTGCTCAATGAAAATATTTCAGAACAAAATGCTTTTATCCGTCTCATTTGTGGTGTTTCAATGACTTCATTTGGTATCGGCCGTATCGCGCGCAATCCAAACTGTAAGATTGGACATTCGATGATATTCCTTGGTGCGATGAAAATAGCAGAAGGTACTTTTTTATATTGCCCTCTTAAGGCAATGATAGGTACGGAAGAGCAAGCATAAAGAAGTTGGGGATGTTCAGAAAGCAACTACTTTCCGAGCATCCCCTTTACCTGATCTACAAACCTATCTTTTGCGTTTTACTTGTCGCAGCCTATCTCTTTCATTACTCAAATGTACGCCAACCAATATCATTTCGGTAAAAGAAATACTGCCATTCACTTTTATTTAACTGTGCATAAACGGCTTCTTGTGCTTCTTTTAAAGAACTTGCTTTAGCCGCTAGTAATAGAACACGGCCGCCATTCCCAACAAATTGGCCATCCACGTATTTGGTACCAGCGTGATAAACCTCTAACTCTATAGTAGATAAATCCGGTAGTGGATTTCCTTTTTCCACTTCACCTGGGTAACCTTCTGCTGCAACAACAACACCTAACATCGCTTCATTATGCCATTGTAAATCAAAATATTTTTCTTCCATTAACGCTGTCATAAATTGCCCAAAGTCTGATGCCATTCGCGGAAGGACGACTTGAGTTTCTGGATCACCGAAACGCGCATTGAACTCAATTACTTTTGGTCCTTTGCTTGTTAAAATAAGGCCTGCATACAAAATCCCTGTAAAGGATACCCCCTCTTCTTCCATCGCTTTTACAGTAGGTTCTACAATTTCGATATAAGCACGTGATACGACTTCTTGTGGAATTTGTGGTACTGGTGAATAAGCACCCATGCCACCTGTATTCGGTCCTTTATCGCCATCGTAAGCACGTTTATGATCTTGTGCAATAACCATTGGATAAATTTGTCCTTTATGTACAAATGACATAAACGAAAACTCTTCCCCATCTAAAAACTCTTCAACGACAACCCGGGAAGAAGAATCACCGAAACGTTGATTGCCAATCATGTCATTTACTGCTTCGATTGCTTCTTCTTCTGTCATCGCCACAATAACACCTTTACCTGCCGCTAATCCATCCGCTTTCACGACAATGGGTGCACCTTGTTGTTTAATGTAAGCAATTGCCGGTTCAGCCTCTGTAAAAGTTTCATAAGCAGCTGTTGGGATATTATATTTTTTCATAATTTCTTTGGCGTATGATTTAGAACCTTCAATTTGTGCTGCCGCTTTCGTTGGGCCAAAAATCGTTAAACCATGATTTTGGAAATAGTCTACTATGCCAGCTGCTAAAGGTTGTTCAGGGCCAACAAACGTTAAGTCCACTTTATTTTCTTTTGCAAAAGTAGCTAAACTTTCAAAATCTAATGCATCGATTGCAATCACTTCTGCATCCTTGCTCATCCCGTCATTCCCTGGTGCAACAAATACTTTTTCAACAGATGGAGCCATGCTAAATTGTTTAGCAATCGCATGCTCACGACCACCACTACCAATAACTAGAACTTTCATACGTAATACCCTCCAAATAACAAAATTTTTATTATGGCTTAACAAAAGCATAAGCATCCTATTGATGGAGCTAGACAATGTTGTTACTCCAGAAACTTATACTTTTTTATCAATTAAAATAAAAAAAACGCTCGCCTACATACATAAGCGAGCGTTTTTATTACACTTCGAAAAACAATCGTACCCGACCAGAATAATATTGTTTTTCAAAAGTGTAATAGGATTGCCTCGATCATCCTCCGGCCAAAGGGAATGATCGTGCAACATGGATTGAAAGCATATCCGGCCAAAGCTATGCTTTCTTCTATGTATAACTGTTCTTCCGGCCAGAAAGAAATCATTATACGAACAATCTACGCGCTTCTGTTACTATCCGGCCAGAATAGCAACGAAACATTATTCTATTATAACGCCATATTCACGTACTTGCTATAGTTTTATGAATTAGAGAAAAAATAGTCTCCTTCTTAATGTTTGAAATGACGAACACCTGTAAATACCATGGCAATACCATACTCATTTGCTTTATCAATGGAATCTTGGTCTTTAATAGAGCCACCTGGTTGAATAATAGCCGTAATTCCAGCTGCATGTGCTGCCTCGACCGTATCACCCATTGGGAAGAACGCGTCAGATGCTAATGCTGCCCCTTTTGCCTTTTCACCTGCTTGTTCGAAGGCAATTTTCGCCGCACCAACACGGTTCATTTGCCCTGCACCAACACCTAATGTCATTTGCGCATCTGATACCACAATGGCATTAGATTTCACATGCTTGACAACTGCCCAACCAAGTTTTAATGCATCCCATTCTTGTGCGGTTGGTTCACGGTCTGTTACGACTTTCACTTCGGCGTTATCGAAACCATAACGGTCTGGCTCTTGTACTAATAAACCACCTTCAACTGATACAACATTGAATTTGTCTTGCTTTGCTTGTGAAAAATCAATCGTCATTAAGCGGATGTTTTTCTTTTGTGATAATAATTCTAGCGCTTCAGCTGAGAAGCTTGGTGCAATGATGATTTCTAAGAAAATTTCTGAAAGCATCTTCGCAGTGGCTACATCTACTTCTTTATTTAAAGCGATAATACCACCGAAAATAGATGTTGGATCTGCTTCGTATGCTTTACCGAATGCTTCTTCGATAGTAGCCCCTGTTCCAACGCCACAAGGGTTCATATGTTTTACTGCCACTGCTGCTGGCATAGTAAATTCTTTTACAATTTGCAGTGCCGCATTCGCATCTTGAATATTATTATAAGAAAGTTCTTTCCCATGTAATTGTTGTGCAAATGCAATAGAGAAATCTGAGCCTAAACGTTTTTGATAGAACGCTGCTTTTTGGTGAGGGTTTTCACCGTAGCGTAAAGATTGTTTTAATTCATATGTTAACGTTAAGCTTTCTGGGAAGTCTTCTTCAGTTAAATGGTTTGAAATGTATGAATCATATGCCGCTGTATGGCGGAATACTTTTGCAGCTAGCTTGCGACGCGTTTCAATAGTTGTTGCGCCATTTGCTTTTAGTTCTGCCAATACTGTAGCATAATCATTTGAATCGACAATAACCGTTACATATTGATGATTTTTCGCAGCAGAACGTAACATGGTTGGACCGCCAATGTCGATATTTTCAATCGCATCATCCCACGTGACATTAGGCTTTGAAATGGTTTCAACGAATGGGTAAAGATTGACACAAACGATTTCAATTGGCTCTATTCCATGCTTAGTCATTTGTGCTTGATGTGAAGCATCATCGAATTTCCCTAAAAGTCCACCGTGAATCATTGGGTTTAATGTTTTCACACGACCATCTAAAATTTCAGGGAATTTTGTTACTTCGTCTACAGCGGTTACTGGCACATTGTTATCTTGTAACATTGTTTTCGTACCACCAGTTGATAAAATTTCATAACCTAATGCGACTAATTCTTTTGCAAATTCTAAAATACCCTCTTTGTTCGAAACGCTGATAAGTGCACGTTTTGTCACGATTAAAGTCCTCCAATTTGTTTAAAAAATGGTGCCTCTACTAATCTGTAAATAAGTGGTAGCAGACAAATAATGAAATCTGAAATCTTCTATTAGCATTAGCTAAGTTGATTTCCGTTACGGCTGAGGCCAACATGATGTTGGTCACGAAGGCGTTATCACA
>DEQI01000119.1 GCA_002360295.1 Planococcaceae bacterium UBA3370 | reverse complement strand
ATATCCTTTAATACTTGCTTTGAAGAATCATAATAAAAGTTTACATGTTTAAAGGAAATATCACCTTTTAACATTGAAACATGTATTGCATCCTGCTTGTCCTGTACTTCTGGCTCTTGATCGATTAACTCACGGAAACGTTTAAATCCTGCCATACCTTTTGGATATAATTCAAGCAGTGCGCTAATCTTATCAATCGGTTTAATTAATACATTCGTATAAAGAACAAAACTAACTAGTTCTCCAGGAGAAAGATTCCCTTTAAAGCTTAACCATGCCCCCACTACTAAGACCACAAGCGTCAGTAAACGTGTCATCATATAAATACTCGAATGCGTGGCAGCCATTACTTTATAAGCATATAGTTTCGCTGAGCGAAAAAAACTATTTTGCTCTTCAAAGCGAGCCATTTCAAACTGCTCATTCGTAAAAGACTTCACAACACGCACGCCCGATACACTATCTTCTACACGACCATTAACGTCCGCGATTTTACCATACATATTCTTCCATGCTTTATTCATTTTTATATTACTATATGTAACAAGCCAAGTTAAAAATGGCACCATTACAACTGCGGTGATTGCAAGAGTTGAATTGACATTAAACATAATAGTAAAGGCCCCGATAAAGGTCATCATCGCAATGAAGAAATCTTCTGGACCGTGGTGGGCAAATTCACCAATATCAAATAAATCATTCGTGATTCGACTCATAATATGTCCTGTTTTTGTATTATCAAAAAATCTAAATGATTGCTTTTGCACGTGATTAAATAGCTCTTGTCGCATATCCGTTTCGATGTTAATCCCTAATTTATGCCCTAAATAGTTAACAATAAAGTTCAGCACAGTGCTCAACATATAGACGATCAATAGCAGTACACTTACTTTTACAATCATGCCCCATTCTCCAGTAGGTAAAAGCTCATCGATGAACCATTGTACTGCTAATGGGAAAGCAAGCTCTAAAATGGCCACTATAATTGCACTCGTAAAATCGATGATAAATAAACGCTTATGTGGCTTGTAATATGAGAAAAATTTCGCTAACATACTAATCTCCTTTCTTTTAGTGATATTTACTATAATAGTCTATAAAGTTGTATTTTCTAAAATTTTATTTTTTTTTTAGCATTTGAATAATTTGCGGTAAAATAGACTAGGAGGTATGTACATAATGAAAAATTTTTTTATCGTGGTTGTCATCTTTATCCTTTCTTACTTAAGCGTTCAATGGCTTTCAGGATTTGTTATGACATCACAACATGAGGCCTCATCGGAGCGTGGCAGTATGCTACAATCAGCGGTAACATTTGGTGGGATTAACTTTTTATCTATTTTTATTTACATCTTATTAGCCATGATACTTACGACCATTATTTTCTTTGCAATAAAAAGCAGACGTTCAAAATAACTGAACGTCTGCTTTTCATCTAATAAACCTGTGTGCCTCGAGCAAATTTTCTAGCACTTAATATAATCATAAAAATAAGCAATAACATGGCACTAATTAATAAAAGGAAGCTAATATTTTCTACAGCTTGTAAAAAGATTCCCCCTAAAAACGGCCCACTTAAGCTACCCATACTAAAGAAAATCCCACAAAGTAAGTTACCTGTAGGAAGCAGCTCTTTAGGTGTTAAATCTGCCATATATGTAATACCTAATGAGAACATGGAGCCAATACACATACCCGTAATGGCGAAGAAGAAGACAACAATATGCGCATAGTGCTCAAAAAAGCTACATAAGGCAAACAATACGGATCCGCATAATAGCCCTGTTAAAATTACTTTCCGACGTCCCACTTTATCACCTAGTATACCTAATGGAAGCTGGGTCAATATGGCACCTACAGAAAAGGCGGCTAATATTAACGAAACCATTGATACATCAAACTCTTTGCGTAATGCGTATACAGGGAATAATGCATTGAGTGAAGATTCTAAAAAACCATAGACAAATGGCGGTAAAAAAGCAATCCAAGCATACTTGAAGGCCAATTTATAACGTGTCAAACTACTTTCCTCTCCTGCATTCCCTTTCATTACGTCTGGCCGTTCATTGCGCACGAAAAATACGAGTGACCAAGCTACTAAGCATAAGGCGGATGACACGATAAACGGTAATACTTCTGAAATTTTAATGAGCGGGACAAATAAAGGTCCGACTGCAAAACCCATACTAAAAGACAAGCCGTAAATGGACATACTTTTCCCTAAGTTCTTATGAGACGTAGATGAAGTAATCCATGTTTGAGTGGAAAAATGTAGAGCATGATCACCAATACCTATAAGCATACGTAATGTGAACCAAAAGAGCACACTTTTCCATAATGGAAACATAGCAAGGGATAAAAAGACAAGCGCCCCTCCAGCTATAATAACTGGCTTGTAACCATACTTTCGTAGTGGATGCTCAATAAATGGTGATATAAGCAATGTCCCTATGTATAATCCGGTAGCATTTAAACCATTTAAAGTAGAAGATACACCATCTGTTTCAAATATCACTGAAATTAAAGGTAATAGCATCCCTTGAGAAAAACCTGAAATAGATACGATAATTACTAAAATCCAAAATCGACGCTGTTCATAAGATGTTGTCACTACTGTTGCCTCCAAAATAATCGCTACATGTTAGTATAGCAAACAACAGAAAACCCTAGTAAACATTTTTCAAAAAGTTCACTAGGGTATTAAATATTACGTTTATTCACTTAC
>DEQI01000087.1 GCA_002360295.1 Planococcaceae bacterium UBA3370 | reverse complement strand
GCCAACAGCTAGGGTTCATTCAAACTCAAATTTCATAAAATGAAGAAAGTGGAATTTGAGCTATCTCAAATTCCACTTTCTTAAGATTAGAAACTAGTTATGTCCCAGCCTCTATTTTTTATTGCGCAACTTGGTCATTTAACACATAGGTTTCGACATCATAACCTGCTTCGACATTATATGGATCATCCCATGCAATAACTCGAAAAACATTAGAAGGTAATAAAGAACCCTTCAAAATCAATAATTCTCCATCAGCTTGCATAATTTGTTGCTTGTACGATAGTTTATAAACGGTGTTATCGTACGCCACCGTATTAAATTCTTTATTAAAATAGCCTATTACAATAGACAATTTATCGAGTTCTAAATTAGCTAAATCGGTTGTGACTAAAGAAGCAGTTATACGCCCGACTTTTTCCGTAACATCATTGATCAGTTTATCAGAAACCGTGCCATAAGTAACATCTGTTTCTTGCCCTTCATTTGGACTAACTGAATCAGTTAATTTTTGTATATTATATAACATTTCTGGTGATAATACAGAATGATTGTAATTTATTTCACTATCTTCATAGTTAAAACCGGAATTAAAATTAGTTTGGACCTCCTCCAACACAGGGGTATAATCCGTTAATTCATAGTCCCCCACTTCATTTGACTGTTGTTGAGCAACACCAGCTAATTGTAAAGGTGATGAAACAGATAGATTAGTTTTTACTGCCTCAGTAGGAACTTTATATGCCCATTTAGAAGGTCTTTTTTCACTTCGAACTTTAAAAATTACAGGAGCTATTCCTGCTATAAATAAACCACCAAATACCCCAATTAACAAAAGGATTTCTCCTGATATTATCACTAGACAGCCTCCTTGAAATTTTTTCTAGCTCTTTAAAAGTAGTTTAATTGTTAAATTATTTTACTTTGTTAGGTCAACTTGCCCAACCAAAACAACTAAATTATCTGATTCTTTTTCATCGCCGCTAAACAGAGTCAAAGGTTTTAGTTTTTCTGAAAAAGCAATCAATACTTCCTCTGTTCGTAAAACAGTAAGCGCAGCCTCTAGATTATTAAAATCTAAAGCAAAATCTTCTTTAGACGAGTTTTCAAATAGTGCAGCAACTTGCTCCTTTATAACATCTGAATGTACAGCAAATATTTTTTTACCCTCAACAGAAAAATGTATATATGGCTTTGTTTTATCCGTACATAGTTGCTTTACTCGGCGTGTTGTCTCTAGTAAATCAAGTCGATCTACTCGACAAACATGGTTTGCATTTTCATTTGAAAACTTGGATGAATAATCTGGAAAATCTCCGTCTAACAAGCGAGCAACAACAGTTACCCCGCTACAAGTAATAACAATAGTATTATTATTTGTTGCTAAAGAAATCGATATGTCCTGGTCTTCTTCGATCAATTCAGCTGTTGCATTAATTATTTCTGAGTGAATTGAAATAGAGGTATCAAACCAGCTAATATCTTTTTCCGTGCATCTTATAGAACGGTACCCAGTACTAGCTTGTAGAACAAGTTGACCACTTGTATCTTTTGAAAATCTAACCCCAACCGATACGGGATATTTTTCTTTTATTTTACTGTTATCTAATGCACAAAACGTTGCAATATTGCGAGAATAGAAATGAATTTTACCTGCAGGAAGAGAAAAGCTTTCTTTAATCTCCGGCACATTAAAATTTATTTCAGTAGTCGGTACTGTAAACATCAAAATTCGACTTGAACTTCCCCATTTAATACTGATATTGTTAGTGCTCGTAAACTCTAATGTAAGTTTAGTTTCTACTGGAAGTGGCGAAATTTTTGACTGAAATTCACTAAATGTTGCAGTAAATGTTGAGTCAGATGTTACCTTTGCTTCGATTGTTTTAACTACGGATAAAGTGGTTCCAGCAAATGAAAAAGTAACAGTTTGTTCTTTTTTATTTGTATTCACATGAATATGACCACTAGCTAACCGTGCACGTTTTGCAGCCTTTACCATCTTAGAAACAACTGATTGTAAAACATTTGATGATATTTGAAACATATTGATTCCTCCAAAATTTTATTTATCGAAAAAACACAAAAAAGCACTTTCGATAAATGGTCATACTTATCCCTAAGAATAAGTTTGAACACTTCGAAAGTGCTTGTTTTAAAATCCCTACTGTTTAGTTAGGATTAAAAAGTGTTAGTTGATATGTTAGTAGTATATCTATTTTTTAACAAAAAATCAACATTGGTATTCAATTTTCTTCTAATTTATGACAAGATTTGCAGTCATAACTCGTTGGATAAATATATTAAGTTGCAATTTATATCCACCGTTTGAATGGAAAGATTTTGTTAAATCATGTACAGCGTTATGCCACTCTACTAGCTCCTCCCAAGGCTTATGAGGTATATCTCCCCATAAATGGTACGTACCCCTTGCTTGTGCAACAAGGCCCTTTACGTAGGACTGAATAAGCTTAATGCTTAATTCTCTCATATCACGTTCAGGAAAGGTTGTTTCCCATTTTGGGAGTTGAGTTATAGCAGTTAATCGCGTGGTATTTAAAGTAGTTCTTATAAGTTCCACCCAACTATCCGCTACATCGGCATACTTTTCCACTTGGTCTAAAGAAGCGTTTATTTCTTCAAATAAACTAAGTGACGAAAAATGAATCCCGCGCTCATTAGCACTTTTAACTAAGTCATTTGTGTGTTCTAGTTTTAAAACCTGAACACGACTACGAATTGTTGGAATAAGTGCATCTTTGTTATTTCCTAATAAAAAGAGTGTAACACCTGGCTTAGGTTCTTCAAGAAACTTTAATAATGCATTACTCGCCTGATCCTTCATTTTATCAGCACCTAATATAATAAATACCTGTCCTCTGTTCTCTACGGACTTTAGAGCGGCACTTTGTTGTAATTGACGTATTTGATCAACCTTCACGTTAATACCTTCTGGACGAATAATAATTACGTCTGGATGATTGTTATTGTATATTCTACGACAAGTGATACATTCATCCGTATTACAGCCACATAATAATTTACTAGCAGCCCAAAGAGAGAAATTTTCTCCCCCTACCCCTTCAATAAAATAGGCATGAGAGACTTGGTTATTTTTAATCAAGTTAATAAATAAATTTTTCATGAATTAACATCCTCCGTTGTGAAAAAAGAAGGTTGCAAATGCGAACCTTCTTTTTAAAAATTAGTTATTTCTCTCTGAATAGACAGCTTTACAAGTTTTCCATTCATTAATGTTAATAGCTACGATTTTAAGTGGTTTGTATACTTCCTCTATAACACTTTCAATCATCGAAGTATTCTTAACTTTTTGGATCAACGTTACTTTAATTTTTTCAGGATGAACGATAACAATAGATGAATCATTAACTGCTCTTATTGTAAATTCACGGAATAGCGCTGATGTGGATACACTATTCTCTTTTAGTTTCTCTTCAATTTTGTCAAAAACTGATTGGAAACCTTCTCTGTGTTCTTTATTAGCAGTATTTAAAATATCCAATACCATTTTTTTCCCTTTCGGATAATAAAACATTCGTGTTGATATTTGATATATCTTCATCACTAAAAGTTTCATTATTTACTGGCATTGAATTTTGTGAAGGAACTTCTTTATTATGCTGATTATTCTGCGTTTCTGATGGGAACTTATCGGCCCAATCAACACCAGCCTCATGTTCAGCTCTTGCAGTATTTATAAAACCAATAGGATCATCAATGTTATGTCCTTGTTCCTCTAATGGCGGAACATCACTATCAAGAGGTGTCTGTTCATACACAGGAACGTTATTTGTCATATTTTGTTCTTCGAATGTAGGAACATTGTTTTCTATAGTTTGTTCTTCAAATGCAGGAACATTGTTTGGCATAGGTTGCTCTTCAAATGCAGGAACATTGTTTTCCATAGGTTGCTCTTCAAATGCAGGAATGCTGTTTTCCATAGGCAATTGTTCTGCTACCGGTATATTGTTTTCCGTATATATATTGGCACTTACTCCATTTTTAATGATAGAACGTAATTCATCAATTTGTTCTTGCAAAGGTTGTTTGTTTTGACACAGCTTAATGATTGTCATTTCCAACAATAATTGTAGGTCATGATGATATTTAGCTGAATGTAGTGTCTCCTGTAATATATCTAAGTAGCTGTAGATTTTTGTAGTATCTAATAGTGCGGCTACATGAGCAAAGTTTTCATCCGTCTGACCTTTCTTTAAAGTTGCAGCTGTCCCTAGTTTTTTGAAAACCAAAATATCACGAAGGTAAATTAGCATTTCCTCAATGAAGAACTTAGGTTCCTTACCAGAATCAAAACAAAGATTAAAATGTTCTAATGATGCTTCAATTTGACAAGCTCCAATATGTGTCAGCAACTTCCCGATAACACGTACATCAACAGCACCCGTTAAAGCCAATACAGATTCTAAAGTAACAACTGAATTGTTACTTGCATCTGAATGTGCGATAGCTTGATCTAATAAGCTAAGTGCATCTCGTAGACCGCCTGCTGATACTTGAGCTATTAATTGCAAGGCATTTTCATCTACATTTTTCCCCTCATTCTGAACAACGAATTTTAAACGTTCTACAATGTCATATTGTGTAATCCGACGGAAATCGAATCGCTGACAACGTGATAAAATTGTAGGAGGTAATTTATGAACTTCTGTTGTTGCTAAGATAAAAATCGCATGTGACGGTGGTTCCTCCAGCGTTTTTAACAAGGCATTAAAAGCCGCTGTAGAGAGCATATGCACTTCGTCCAAGATATAAATCTTATATTTACCTTGCATTGGTGTATAAGCTATATTCTCACGTAATTGTCGAATATCCTCTACACCATTATTAGAAGCTGCATCCATTTCAATAATGTCTTGAGCAGACTCTAAACAGCAATCACATTTGCCACAAGGATTATGATCAATCGGATTTTTACAATTTAACGCTTTGGCAAATAATTTGGCCAAACTTGTTTTCCCTGTACCACGTGGACCCGTAAAAAGGTAAGCATGACTTACTTTATTATGCTTGATAGCATTTTCAATCGTTACCTTAATATGATCTTGTCCGACAAGACTTTCAAAGCCTGCAGGACGGTACTTCCTATATAGTGCTACATGGTTAGTATTTGTCTGATTTTCAACTGTGATTGTCATAGCAATTCACTCCTTTTTATATGTTATCTAAACAGCACTATTAACTAATGACTGCTTTTCTTCTTTAAAATTTTCATATGCTTGCTCTATACGTTTTCCAACATAACGCGCATTACATTGTGCGTTACGTGCATTGAATAACAATTCTTCATGAAGAATTTCCCCTCTATGGAAAATATTATTCATAATCATGTTAGCACATTGAGCTGCAAATTTATTAGTTTCTAATCGTTGAGGATTATTTAATGTTTCCGCACAAGTTTGGGTGGGTAGAATGAGAGCGCGTTACCAATTAGAATTGGCACGTTTCCCTCAAGCCCCCGTTAGAACCGTACGAGCTACTTTCACAGCATACGGCTCACGACCATTCAAAGCTTATCCTTTAGCTAAAGTTTTTATAGTTTTGGTATTTGGATGGACTTTATTGTGACAAGTCTCGCATAGTAAGACTTTTGGCATTTGTTGAGTTGATTCAGCGATAGCCTTAGAATCCTTCCTCGTATGCCTTCTTATAAGTCTTGTATGATGGACAATAAGTTTAGTGTCCGTTGCGCCACAATGATTACATGCATATCCATTTTCCTCTGCTATTTTATAAAGTTCTCTCGGTGAATACCCTCTTTTTATCTTAGCGGTTTCTTGTAATAGGTAATTCATATCGAGAGCTACATTAAATTGTTCTGCTTCCTTTATTGGAAGTTTTCTTATTTTATTGTTTAGTTCCTTAGTAGTTGTAAATTTGTAATCAAAGAATTTTCTTAAAACTACAGTTTTCTCCCCAACAGTATCAACAATTCTTTGCTTACTTGTCGTGCCGTAGGCTTCCATTTTGACAATGTGGTTTTCGTAAACTTCTGTGATTTTACACTTATGTTTTCTACCGACCCAATGCATGATTTTCCAATGTAATTTATGGTCTAATTTATTGCTTACACTGGACCAATTATTGCAGATTTTGTAATAATTGCTCCAACCACTGATTACTCTATTTAGCCTTATAATTAGGTCAAATAGTGGATATTCATAATGCAAAACTAAGAGATTGTCGAGTTTTTCCTCTAATTCTTTAATCCTATCTCTTGGAACATAAACCTTTGAGAAATAGCAATATCCTATACCATCTTGTTTAGGAGTGTTAACTATGTCATATCCTAGAAATCTGAAACCTTTTGTACTATGGGTTATTAACGTTTTCTCTTCACTTAATGAAAGCGAAAGTTCTTCGTCTAGCCAACTAGTAATAATCTCTTTTACTTTCCTGGCTTCTTCCTTCGTATGGTTTCCTAGGAGAATAACAAAGTCGTCGGCATATCTGACATACCCAAAACTTTTATTACTGAAATAATCGTCTTTATCGTATGTTGATACCTGTTTTGCTTTCTTCTTGAGTTCTAGCAATTTGCTAATCATTTCTTCTCTAGTGTTTAACCTTACCTTCTCTCCACCTCTCTTAGCAGATTGGTAAGGGAATGGTTTATTCAGTTCAATATGTCTTTTTAAGACGCTTATTGATTTTGTCAAACGCTTATATTCCTTGCTTTGATATTCTGTAGCTTTTCTAGCAATTCTGATATCCTCTATCTTATTCATGGCTTCTTCTTCGGAATTGACAGTGAAACTAGTCTCATTGTTTTCTTCTAAAGGTTCCAGAATCATATGATAAGGGATTCTATTTTCGCTGATAGCTTTAGTTAATCTAGCAATTTTATTGTGATAAAAAGTATATTCTTTGCTAGGCTTTGCTTCTTTCATATTACATAGATGTGTTTCCATGTACTTATCAAATTCATGCAAAAAGATATTAGCAAGAATCGGGCTGACAATTCCTCCTTGTGGAGTTCCTTGTTTTGTATAGTAGATAGGATATTTACCGTCAATTCCGTACCCCATTTGATAACCAGATTTGAGAAATTTATTAATTAAATTGATAAACTTTTCGTCTGCTATCCTTTGACGTAGTACACTGATTAACTTGGAATGCTTAATATTGTCAAAACATCCTTTTATATCCCCCTCTACCACCCAATCATACTTCCTACATATAATAGAATGAATAGCCGTTTGGCAACTTCTTCTAGGTCTGAAACCATGTGAAGATTCGCTGAATATTGGTTCATAGATCGCTTCGAAAATGATTTTAACCGCCGATTGTATTATTCGGTCTTTAAAAGTTGGTATACCTAGAGGCCGCTTTTTATTACTGTTCCTCTTTGGAATCTCCACTCTTCTAACTGGGAGAGGTTGATATGTTTCATCTGCAATTTCTTTGATTAATTCATTAAGAAACTCACTTCGAACATCATCATTTTCTAATTGGTTTTTATTTAAACCATCTACTCCAGCCGTATTAGACCCTTTATTATTGGCGATTTTCCTATATGCTAGTTCAAGGAATTCCTCTTTCAATAAAATAGGGAACAATTTCTTGAATCTAACTTCATTATTTGATTTAGCTACTTTGGATAAGTAAGCAATTCTTTCCATAGCGTTAAACATGGGGCTCCGCCTCCTAACAGCTATTCGGAAATTGCTTTAAATGGCCTTGCGTCATTCACCAGTACTAGTCTAATTGTCACCAACTAGGTAGTATCCTATATCCTTCAATATAGGTGTGATTGGGTTACTCCCTACCATCCGTTTATACGGATGAGTTCAATAGAGATTTTGTCTCTATTTACCAATCGCAGATTACTCTAACGCATCCTTGAGTAACTTGACTCTCATAGAATATTCAACCATTCTCCATTCAAGTTACCTTTGCAGGTTATCTGTATAGTACGTAGCAAGAATCCTTAGGTTGTTTTCAGGTGCTTATACAATCTGTACTTGTGTCTGCCCAAGTGATAACAAATGTAATGTCTCACTCCATTATCATTAGATAAAAATTACTCTCTCCCAACTCATAAGAAAGTAATGAACAGAAAAGCGTTTCAAGGTTCTATTTCGCTTTGGGCGTCTTTAGACCCCACTCACCTCAACTTCATCAATAACCGATTAACCATAGACTCTCTCACCTTGTTGGGAAACATCGTTGCTGAACCTTAGCTCCGATTAACCCGCCTTTTACCTACCAAGCTTGACCATCTAATATGAGGTAATTCATATTAGAAGGGTAGGACTAGGTTATAGCGTTACACCGCTATATTGCTCATTAGCACATTACTATACAGACATCATCTGCCGCCCAGTCGGAAATACAGATTCTTCATCAGAGTAAACTGTAGGATATACTTCCCCTATTGCTGGAGTAAAGACTTGGCCATTAGTTTTATAGCCAACAACCACTTGACCACTAAAGCCACTTGCCATGATTGTTTCTTCTAACTCTACAGGATCTGTGATGTCTAATTCTTGGCGTAATAACACACCCTCTACCCCTAAATCAATGTAAATTAGGTCATCTACATAATCAAAATAATCCTGCATTAAAATGCGGCTCCTATTATTGTCTACACATCCAATTAAAATTTTTGTACGATTGTCATTTGCAAAGAGTTTATGAAGACTGTCAATATCTGTTACGTATTCCGCAACTGCGAAAGCATCAATATCATAATGCTCGGCATATCTTTCTACGAGTGAGTAAACTTTATATTGTTCTTCATCTCCAAGAGCAAATAACTGATTCTTAAAATTCTTTTTCTCAACCTTATCTCCGTCTGCAATTAAAACCCGACAATCTTTTAATTTATCGCCATAATTACACATATCTTGGAGTAAATTACGGAAAAAGTGCGAGCCATTCGCACCCGCACCTAAAATCACAATATCTAAGTTATAATCTTTAAGGATTTTCATTTTAAAACCCCTCTTTCATAACTACATTATTTTTCCAATGTCTAGGGTAAGAAAAATCGAGCCTATCAAATCCAACTTCAAAGATCTGCTCCATTTTAACTAAAACAAAATCATCCCCTACTTTTACACGGAAAGTTGTTTCTATCTGTTCTCTATCAAGACGACCAAAAACACCATAGACACAATAGCTTTGCTCATCTTCATTATCTGTTTCACTAAAGAATGGACGCATTACATTGTGTGAATGGACTTCCAATACAGGAATGTATCGCGTAACATTAGCCCCTTTAAATTCTGGTTCTACATACTCTAAGTCAATTCGAGTAGCTGTAACCGTTTGTTTAGGAACTTCAATTACATACTTTTCCTTTTCGATATCCCAATAAATACGTAGCGCCACTTCATATTCTTTATTCTCACAATAAGATTTAAAGAAACCGATAATTTGGCGAAGCATCTTGTTTGGAATAAGAGGTAAGGACCATGTAAATTGCGGTTCTATAACAGGAATAGATGGTATGTTTTTGGCTTCTGCAATCATTTCTCCAAAAACTGATTTTTTAATAGTCATGACTTTTCCATCACCACTAAGAATATAGCGATTATAATCGCTTGAATTCCGAGCATCCTCTAAATTTTTAAAAACTTGCGGTTCAAAGCGGCTTAAAGCCCCTTTTGAACCAGCAAACGCATCAGGATAGAGTTGTTTCTTTTCAACATCCTTATCCCATTTAGTACGAGCTTTTGAAAATTGAGGAAATGATCGTTCTATTCCTTCACGTAAAGTATCTAAAGTCACACCTTCTGTAGGAATTTCATCCACAAAATCTGTTACCAGGAAACGCTCGGTAGCAAAATGCACTGTCCACTCCCCTGTAACAAAAAATGGTTCTTCTTTCTTTGGCTTTTTTCCTACACTTGATACTGCAGGTGTTGCTTTTGCTTTTTCTTCCACTTGTTGAGTATCCTCTACTCCCATTTCGAAAATTGATAATTCTTGTGCCATAATAAATTGACTCCCTTAAAAGTTTATTTATCCGAAGAAAAACAAAAAAGCACTTCTGATAAATGAACATACGTATCCCTAAAGATCGTTTGAACACTATCAGAAGTGCTTTAAATACCCACACTGTTTAGTTTGGGTGAAATTTTTCAACAAGATATAACAATATTATATCTAATATTGAAAATGATTACAATAACTGTATTCAATTACTCTAAATCTATTAACACCAATCCTTAACGGTAGAACCCTCTAATCGTTTTAACTTATTATCCGGGAATGTTTTCCCTTGATAAGTTTTAAACAATTCATAAGTATCATCATTCAAATGACTGTTGTTACTAGTTGATAAAAACATCATTGGTATTTGGTCGATTTCAAGATCTGAATATCCTGACCAACAAATTTTTCCCGAATTATGGACATTCGAGTATGGGTAATTATACAGTGGTGTATTTTGTGTAATTTCCCCTTTGCCCTTAATTGCTGCTAATTTAACATTGAACACCCTACCATTTCGCTCATAGATAGCAAATAGTAGGCGCGGATGCCCTACATCTTCAAAAGCAACATCATGAAACTTCACTCTAATTTTAGATTTAGGGATTTCATAAAAATAAACTACTCCATCACTAGATGATGACATAAAGGAACAATTTTTTGGTACTTTAGAAAAACTATAAAACAATCTCTCTTTAGTCGATGCTTTTTCTAATTCCTTTTTTGCTAGTTCAGAATCTACATTCGGTAAATAATTTAGTATCCATTCATCTAAAACCTTCTTTTCTTTAATGTTAGTTATATATCTAAAAATGGTTTTTAAAAGTTCTCGTTGAATATTTAAACTGTTTTCATCTCGTGCTCCCAAAAAATAATGAAGAAGATCACTTAAAATTTTTGAATACTCTTCCGCTGGAGGCATATATCTAATTTCTCTGATTAAAATATTTAATGATTCAGTTAATATGTTTAGTGGCAGTTCCCCTCGTGGAATACGTTCTAAAATAACTGGTGTAATTGCATTCAGTTGTTCCGTATCCCATTCATAACAATTTAACTCTGTTAAAAGAGTTAAGATAAATTCTAAACCCTCATCATCTATTCCTTCGGCACCATTTAAGTATTCATATAGGTCACCGATTTTATGTTTCACTAAAATCTCCATAATAATTCGAACCGGTGTTTGAAATAACATCATTTTGAAGAAATTTTCTTGAGTGATTAAAGTTTCCCCTATTTTTAAAGTTCCTTCAAAACGGGACATCGAAACCATTGGATTTTTTTCTTCAAATTCTATATTTAATTTCATTTTATTATCTCCATCTCTTTTAGAATGTTTTGTCCGTCTATGTGGATCTTAACAAGCTTTTCACAAGCAGTATGCCAATTAAATTGACCACCAGCTACCCATCCATTAAACATGTATGGGTATAAGTCGTCTATATCTCCATCGGCAAATGAAATTTCGTAGAACATGTTTTTAAACTGTTCTATTAAGAGTAAATAGTGCCCTTTTTGAATTTCGTTCATTTCATTTTTTTTATTTTGTAATAGCTTTAGTACATCTAATTCAATCGTAAAAAACTCTAACTCATTAGTTTTTGAGGCAAAACTTCCTATGTTTGTTTTTTCCAAAAAATAAGACATCGTTTCATAATAATCCTCATAAGACATATAGTCCAAATTGAACGGTTGATAGTATGAAACATCATCTTCTATCTTATTTCCTGTAAGCTGCTCTATAAGTTTAAACACTAGTAATCTGTCCATTATATAAGAAAGTTCCATTAGTAATGGTTCACTAATTGTTTCTGTATAAGTGTTCATAATTTGCCTCCTAAATAAACTTCTTTCCCTTATATGTTTTTTTATTAAGCTTTAAAATTTTCGAAGGATTAATTGTAGTCCAATCCGCATTCATTAAAATTGAATTTTTTGAGTCTCCACCAAAACATAACAACTCAAATTCCCCTAACGCTCCTTCATCAGTGGGGATATCTATTAACTTTTGATATAGTTCTTTTAAAGCTTCATAAGACGTATTGTCAAAAATATCTCTTATCGGACCCAACTCTGAATATGGGGAATAATATAATTCCTTAAAAAGAAGAATTTCGTTTAACTCATCCTCTTTTATTTCTTTTTCTGCAGCATAATTCCACATTTCATCTATATTCATAAAAACACCTTTTTCTAAAAGAGAAGTGCTGTGAAATCTCACAGCACTTCCTTTAATTGTATATTTAATGGCGTTAACGACTCTTCATTAAAATCGTTATTGCTTAGTTCTTTAAATTTCTTCAACACATCTGCGGCTAAATGACCTAAATTTGATGTCTGTAAAAACATTTGTGGCAGCATATGGATCTGGTCAAAATTAAATTCCTTTGCTCCACTCCAACAAACACTGCCAGCACGATAAACATGACTAAATGGATAACGATAAAGATCCATTTCCTTAGAAATTTGCTCCCCATCTTTGGCCGAAAATAACAGCATATCATCTACTTTTTGATCTTTTACTTTGACCACACATATAATGCGAGGATGCCCTACATTGTCAAAAGATACATCGGCATATTTAACACGAATACGTGATTTGGGAACCTCAAAAACATATGAATTATACATAGTCCCCATTGCCATTAGTTTACAATCCTGTGGTATCTCAGAAATACCATAAACAATTGGATTATTTTGATTTGACAACGTTTTTTGTAGTTGTTCATTCAACCAAGCCGAATCAAATGCCGGTAATATATTAGATATTACTTTCTTTAAATCATCTGCATCAGATTTTTTTAATAATTGGTTGATTGATTTACTATAGCGAAGCGATAATTTAGTTAAATCATCATTTCGAAGCATTTTTTCTATAAGGACAACAGCCAATTCTTCATAATGTGAATTTAATTCGATAGATGGTAAAGCCTTTACCATTCGTAAAATAAACTCACTTATATGAGGGTTAATTTCTGACATTTCGTTTAATCTAGAAAATACATCTGCAACAAACATAGGAAGGACATCAATATCATTTACCCAACTAGCGTGTGCATTTAGAAGAAATTGTGACATTAAACTATTGAAATCGCCCATCTTTTCCAATTCTTTGAAATAATCAGGGATTTCACCTGTTCTTGTTCTAATTTCTGCAATTAATCCACTAAGAGGATATTCTTGTATTAGTGAACCGATAAAATCTGCCATATATATATTTCTCTCTCCAACCTTTTGATCACCTTCATAACGAGCAACGCTTACGGGTTGATTTGGTTTTAAAGTTGCTACAATATCCATTTATTCTCATCCTTTTTAAGTTTTTTAAAAGTTAATTTAAAATTAATTCATAATAATTTTTGAAGAAATATAAAGGCTCTGAATAATAAGGGAAGCCATAGAATACTATTGTGTATTCATTTATCCATTCACTTTCAATTTCATCAAATTGAAATTCCGATTCAAAAAGTTTTGAAACTTCATCTTTAATCGACTCTAATTGTCCATTCTGTAGTTCTTTTTTAAAGGCAAATGATAAAGTGTCATTTTCGTCGTCATACGAATAATCTGCCTCTACCATATCTAAAAATTCCAAAATATCTTTTGCTTTATCTACCCCTGGATAATAAGAATCAGAATAAGTATTTTTAGTTGTTTCCTTGTAAAAGAAAACTTCATCAAATGGACCAAAGCCTGCCAACTCTGCAACTTTCACCATCATTAAGCGACTTGCAATACGAGTTACAGTATCTACATCTCCAGTACCAATTTGTTTTTCATCCAAATACAACATTTTTCTCATAAGGTACACTCCGTTATATAAATTTTTTTCTAATTTGTTTACTAGACTGCCATATTAATGCAGGTGCATTTCCAATATTGGCCGCTTCAAAATAATCAAAGTAGACTGAATATTCAACTTCACCAAATACATCTGAACGAGGCATTTCCATTTCAAATGTAGGAATCTCTTTTACACTATCCATCAGTTCTTCTATATCATCCATTGATAAACTGTCGAATAATGTTCGAATAGAAGAAATCGTGTTTATATCGTTATTAAAAACAGTACAAGTCAAAAGAGGTATAACCTTATCTACTTGTTTCGAATTTTCTAAACTTCCCCATACTCTTTCTAGGTTCATTTTTATTACCATCCTTTAAAATTTTTAAATAAAAAAGGAAACCGAAATACTACGTTTCTTGGTTTCCTTTTACATATTATTTTTCTAAAAGTTCTACAATAGACTCCATACCTAAAGATTTACATGCGTTTGATAAAGAGTGTGTAGCAATCTCATATGGTATAACATTTAGTGGTTTTGTTGTTCTTAAAGTAACAATGTCTTTAAAAAACTTCATCTCTTTTGAAACAGTTTCAAAATCACTAAACTTTTTTTTATATCTGTTTAAGTTTTCAGGTAACGGTAATGTAATATTTTCTACCGTACCAAAATGTGAAATAATTTTAATTGCCCCAGCATCTCCTATGCCAGAAATACCTTTAATATTATCAGATGTGTCACCAGCTAACGCTTTTACATCTACAATTTGAGATGGTTTTAATCCTCCCCACTCTTCTGAAAAAAGTTTGGTAGTCATTAAAACATCATTTTTACCTCTTTTGACAATAGGCGTAACATCATCCCTGATCAATTGGAATAAATCTTTATCGTTCGATAAGATATATTTATGATTAGGTAAATTATTACAAGCACATGCAATTAAATCATCCGCTTCTAGTAATTCATCCCAAAAGAAAGGTATATTAGCAGCACTTAACAAATCTCTAATTATAGGGAATTGCAATTCTAATTCAGGATCTTTTTCTTTACGCCCTTCTTTATATTCAGGTAATAAATCTTTACGAAATCCCTTTCCCTTATCAAAAAATACAATAATATTTGCCTCGTATTTTCGTTGGAATTTTATAATCATCTTTAAAAATAGTTCTGTTGCTTTTTTCTCTGCGATAAAAAATGCTCGATTCATTACATTATTCCCATCTACTAGTAACCAATCTGTAAATGATGTTACTTTTGATTCCGCCGCTTCTTCAAACAATGATAGTTGCATAAAAATCCTCCTAAAATAGTGATAATTGGTTATACTGTTTACTTGCTGATGTTTTTTCTTCTACAACCTGAACAGTTGTAATTACATCATTAGAAACAATATTACCGGCCTCTTTTCGAACATGATGTCGTTTATATGCGCCACATGCTCTCATTTTTGTATTATTACTTTCAACATAAACACATGTACCAGCACCAGAATTACATGACTGCCAAAAAGCACAGCAACCAAAAGGTGTAATACTACTTTCTGTTTTAACTGCATCCATTGAACCCACCTCCTAAAGAAAATAAAAAAAACTCATTATGAGGTGTATTTACAGGAATAAGACAGACTTATCCCGTATAACAATCTCATAATGAGTTTCATAGTTAAAACCAACGCCCGTTTGGGTGTAGGTAAATAAAATAAAGTAATATAGGAATAATATAACACAACGCTTGAAATAAAACGATTATTTTTTCAATTTTAAAATCACTTTTTAATGAATATGTGGTATTATTTAGTGTATATCTCACTATCATTTATTCCAAACCATACGGTGACGGAAATTAATTTTGTAAAGCATTCCACGTGAATGGGCTAAGGCTTATTTCGCATGGAATGCTTTTTGTCTTTCAAAATAAATCCTATGAAATAAGGAGGAAATCGAATGAAAAAAACTGTAATTGTATTAGCAGCTTTATATGGTTGCTTATGGGTTGTTGATTATATCAATAACAGCAATTGGTTATTAAGTTACCAAAGTTTTATGAAAGAATGGTGGGAATTAGGTTTTGTCGCAATGTTATGTATTTGGGTGTTTAATAAAAATAAGTATTTCAAATATGAAATACTAGATGAAATGCGACGTGTAGAGTTTGTAGCTGAAATAGCTCGCTATGAAAATACCCCTTATATTCCTCAGATTATGTTAATGTACATGAAAAATCCCCCTGGTTCCGTCAATATTTCTAGTAGGCGTGCATATGTAACTGATACATTTTATCGTCTAGTAGTTAATGAATTTCGTGATCGAGTATATGTATTACAAGACTTCGATTCATTACAACCTGACAATAGAATTGACTATTTATCAGTAATTGGCATTAAAAATCTACTAAAATGTATTTTCTATTATCTATTGCCTTTCATTTGGATTGGCTATGCATTAATAGATATGCAACTATCTCTATTGAATAGTTGGGTACTATTCACAGCTCCTATTATCTTATTATCATGGCAACGTGCAACATACTTGTTACATGCATTTATCGAATATAGACCATCTAATCTTGATAAAAAGATTGAATATGCTGATGCTAAACGCGAGTTCACGTGGCGTGAAACATTTCCTGATAATGATGTAGGACAAACATTCGTTAGAGCTTACTATTGTGAAATGGAACGACGTATGAGATATGAACACTTATTAAATAAGCGAAAAGTACCTGAAAATCAAGGTATTTGGAATAGTCCAAACTTCGCTCCTTTCATTTACCCTTCTAATGATTTACCGGTATGGGAAAATGAATATCAACCTCATTATGATCAAAAAGTAGAACAGGCTTATAGTAACAACGTTATTAATTTTAAAGTGAGATAAAACAATTCAGCTATTTTGAAAACATTACAAAACAGTATGTATATAGTGTCATTAATTTGTGTATTACCATATACTAATAATAAAATTCAGAAAATCAGAAATTCAAACATATGTATAGATCAAGAATAAAGGGGGCACATCTAATGAAAACAACTATTCCGAGGGAGGAAATAGAAATGAAACCGGAAGTTGTAAAATTACAAAAAAGAGGTCAATTAACACTTCCAGCAGCAGTACGAAAAGAATTAGGTCTAGAAGAAAATGTTCAATTAGAGATTACAGTAGAAGATGGGCGAATAATTCTAAATCCTGTAATTACAATTGGTCGTGATCAAGCTTGGTTTTGGACAAAAGAATGGCAAAATGGGGAAAAAGAAGCTCAAAATGATATTGAAGCAGGTGATGTTACAAGCTTTGATAATGTTGACGATGCTATTGGCTTCTTACGTGGTAAAAAATAAAAAATGGCATATGGATTAAAAATCACTAACAGATTTAAACGAGCGTATGATAAACTTTCGCCCAACCTAAAAAATGCAGTTGATGATGCGCTAAGAGTGTTAGTAAATGGTAGGCCATACCCTAAAGGGCTAAGAGTAAAAAAGATGAAAGGTCATGACTTTGTTTTCGAAGCTTCACCGACAATGGATTGTCGTATGACTTTTCATTTTGAAAATCCAAATTTCATTGTTTTACGAAACGTTGGAGACCATGATATTACTTTGAAAAACCCTTAAAATAGTAGGATTATTAATTTTATATAAAAACAATCCCCTAACATTATCTGTTCATAGATAGTGTTAGGGGACTTCTTATTTTATTAAATTACTAGTCGTTCCATAAACCCTCGATGTTATTGCTAAAGATTAGACTCTTAATAGCAGAAACAAGTTCTTCCTTGGTTGTATAGACGATTTCTTTCAACTCAGTCCATTTGTTGAAATTATAAGGTGTCTTAATGCCGTATAATATTACGTTTTCAGGTGTCACTAAGATATATTTTAGCTCATATTCATTATAAAGGTTAGTATAAGTTTCTAAAATATACCCATCTTTACATAAAGGATAATATGGTTTTTCAACAATTTCAAAATCATTTGTTTTTAAAAATTCCAATAAATTAGCCTTTGCTTTTTCCATATTGTTTTTATATATATTTGACATACTTAAAATCTCCACTCTTTGATTTTTATTTCAAGTTCAAATAGCAACTTGATTGTTGGAACAACCTTTGTTAAACTAATGACAAATTAGGTATGCCGAATTGTCGGTTAAACATAGATACAGCATTTTTAATCTTATTTGCAACTGCACGCATCATTCTAACTGGTACAGCATTTGCGATTTGTTGCTGCTTACTTTCTAATTTTCCTAAAAAAACAAAATCATCTGGAACACTAAATAATCTGGCACATTCTCTAACCGAAAGAATACGATTTAATATTGGATGAGTTAAAAGACATTTTCGAGGATTTACAATAGTACATGCTGGGTGTGCCTCTGAAAGTCGTTTATAGATATTACTATGTGTATTCCCTTTTCTCATACCATTCGTTTTCAAATGTTCCGGTAGCACTTCCCAATTTTGCCCTTGTTTAATTTGTTCCATTCGTTCAATTGTAGTCTGTTTTGCCTGAGACACATCCAACTGGTTCGATATTCCATCATGAAGTCCTTTAAAAGCTTCACCTACTGTTACATAGGAATCTACTGTTGGTGCTGGTAAATCAATAGGTCCAATTTTAGAACCAATAATTATAGCACGCTCTCTGTCTTGTGGGTCTCCATAGTTTTTACTGTTAAGTACACCATATGTTATTTCAAAATCCTTAAATTCATTTGTAATTTCTTGTAAAAATTGACCATTTCCTGTGGTCAAGATTTGAGGGACATTTTCCAAAATAAACACTTTCGTATTAGGATTTGCCTGAACAGATTTTATATATTCTTTAACAAGCAAGTTATTAGGATTATCAAGGAAATTTTGCCACCTGTTGGCATTCGAAAACCCTTGACACGGGGAGCCTCCAAATACAATGGGAGCACCTGTATTTTTAAAGATACTTTTATCAATTTCCGTAATATCCCCTTCAATTATATGGTCTCCATGATTAAATCGATAAGTTTTACAAGCATCCTCATTTATTTCAACCGCACATTTGACTTCAAATCCTTCTAATAAGAATGGAATATCCATGATACCCGATCCCGAAAAAAGGGAAATTGCTTCTAAAACTATAGGAAAATCACGTAACCCCGTACTGGAATATTCACTATGAGATGTCTGGATATGACTGTAGGAACTACCTACAACCTTTGATAATTCTTCAACTGAAAATTCACTAGTTGCAATTACTTTTGACTCCGCATATGCAGCAAAATCAAAAATAGCAGCAGCCTTGTTTTTTACTAAACCTTTAACAACTACTTGGTTTTCAAAAATTTCTATTTCTAAGTAGTCTGCACCTTTAAATGCCTGTAACGCCTGCTTATCTCGAATATCTAATACTGGTTTTATACCATCTTTAATTTCACGTTTAGAAACCGTATTTTTAGTTTCTTCATTTGTAGGAGCAATGATCACTTGTTTATTTTGAACATCAACAATGTACTTAAAATGTGTTCCTACTTTAAAATTTGTTTTTCGTAGTTCTTTGTCTTGTAAATACAAACCTCGTTCTGATAATTTAGCCTTTCTTTTCTTGATCATTATATAAACCCCTTTAAAATTTTTTTATCAGAAAACACAAAAAGCACTTCTGATAAATGTCAGACGTATCCCTTTAGATCCGTTTGAACACTATCAAAAGTGCTTTACAAACCCCTACTGTATAGTTGGGGCTAAAAAGTTGCGTTAAACTAATATACCTATATCCTATACTTATATGTTAATAAAAGTCAATATAAGATATATGATTATTAATATAGTTCTATTTATCTCTCCAATTTTTAATAATATATTCATTTACAAAGGCTTTCACTTTCGTAACAGGTAAACTAACTTCGTCTACGATAAGAGATAAGAGAGAGGCCCATGAATGATGGGTATTAATATCTTTATTGATATATTTTAAAATTTCTTTTAGCTCTCGCATTTGAGATTCAGTTATATGCTTATCTAAATATTTTTTTACATAACCATTAATAAAATTGATATCATGCATAGCTGCATTTAAGAGGATAGCACTTACCCTCGATGGATTACTATCCAAAGCATAAGCAAAAGCAGCAACCACATGGTAAGTATTCGATTTTAATCGAGTGCTTACTCTTTCGCAATCACCTGTTTCACGCTTACTAATAGGCGTACATTTTAAATTTCCGATAAAAAGAGTATTATTGATCCTTACATCCCTTTTAAAATGCTTAGACAAATTGCTAATAGTGTTACTATCATTCATTGCATATTCAATCATGACTGCCACTACATCTTTAACTGCAGTCTGCGTAATATACGATAACCTATAGATGGCATCTTTTAATTCGATACGGATTGTTGGCTTAACATCCTTCTTAATGTCACTACGAGTTTTTCTCTCCCCTACCCCTATTACCATACTCATCCTCCTTCAATTAACTTAGAACT
>DEQI01000288.1 GCA_002360295.1 Planococcaceae bacterium UBA3370 | reverse complement strand
AATTTTACTTAAAAGAAATTAAAGGTTGACATTTTACTTAAACGAAATTATGATTTACTTAATAGAAATATTTACTTAAACGAAATTTTTTGAACTCTGATTTCTTTTAAGTAAATTAACGAAAAGGCGGAATAAAAATGAACGTACCGCAAGAAGCAATGGTCATTATGTACAGCAGCACTAAATTATTTATCCAGCAACGCATTGAAATGTGTAAAGAGCTTGGACAAGATTACAAGGATTATGAACGTGATTTAGAAATCGTTGAAAAGGCCTGGAATGAACATTTAAACAATGTAGGCAAGTAGTTTCCAGACAAAAGAAAGTGAGGTGAAAACGATGGCATTTGAATATCTAGCACAATACAAAACATTTAAATCAGTAGCAGATATGGATAAGAGTGTGGAGGAACATATAGCAGCACATTATTACGATTTAACAGAATCAGAACGTGCCATTGTTTTCAAACTTGCTTCTCATAGTCTTGAACACACTGGCGCATGTCATTTGAAGGCTTCCACAATTGCTGACAGCTTAGAGATCAGCACGAAAACTGTGTACCGTAGCATTAAAAAATTAGTCGAGTTAGGGATTATAGAAAAAATACCAAGCACTAAATTAAACGGCATAAAAGGCGCTAGTATTTATCGCATTTTGCCTTTTAACTCAAATGTCCCATCGAGCGTGTCCCAACGAGAGGCAGCCGGTGAAACTAGTAACGACACGGTTTGTGAGCAAGTTTTAAAAAACCAACCATCTAGTTCTTTTAATCTTTTAAAAACAAGCTCTTTACAAGAAATATATAATAACGCTCACGCTGAAAAAGAAGCCGTTAAGGAATACATGAATGAGTACCAGCAAATGCTTTTTGACTTCATGCATAATTTGCCGTTGGCAGATAGTTTAAAAGATGAATTACATAAAGTTGTATTAGCTGCACAAGTAAATTCTGTGGAGGAATTTATCAAAGCTAAAAACGTGTTCTTTAAAATTGCTATGGACATCAAAGACGGTGTACTAACAGTTGCTAGTACATTAAGAGCGGTGTTTGTGGGCGCATATAGCAAGGCTAAGGAGCGTAAAAACAACAAGCCGATTAATTCATCATCTGTGGATGAAAAAGCCGAAAATAAGCGTCCTGTGCCGTTTTATAACTGGTTAGAGCAACGTGATAGCCGTCCACAAATTAATAGTAGTAGTCCTAATTTAGATAACTGGCTCGAATGGTAGGAGGGAATATGATGTTTGAAACAGTTACAAATCATTTCTTAAAGGATCATTGTATTAACTTTAGTTTCAATGAAGAATTAGCAATGTTATTTGAAGGTATAGCGGAACAAAAATACAGCCATACACCATTTATATTGACTTATGATTTTAGCAACAAAGAATATAAGCGCATCTTATTTAAGATCCAATCTCATTGTAAACTAGCTAAACAATATAAAGATGTCGCTTGGTTAGCATATTGGGGAAACGAAGTAATTGATTATGCTTGCGGCATAGGAGAAAAAGAAGCTTATGATGCTGCCATTAAAGTAATCGAGGAAAATGTTGTTGAAATAAATCAGAAATTTGGTTTGAAGTTTAATCATGAACAATTAACTTTATTTTAAATAGAAGGAGATGGAATGATGACACATTTTGAATATCTGGAACAACAAGGGCAAATGAATATATTTGATTTTCTTTCAGTCCAAGAATCGGACCAACTTAAAGTTGGGTGGTTGCCATCCACAATTGATATAGGGGACGAGGTAATGATTGTGCTGCCGGATCCGGAAAAACATAGCGACATTTATTATTTCTTGTTGTATTACTATTCACAAATTATTAACAAGCGAGGGATAGTCATTGATAAGAAGAACAAAAGTTATTTAATATCTGTTGAAGGAATTTGTATTTGGTTGAGTGCGGTTGAATTAGAAAAGACCACTCCGTGAATGGTGAATGTGAAAGGGACATATAATAGAAGAAAGACCACCAATAAAAAGGCGGTCTGTGATACCGTTTGTGATACCGTTTTTCGTGAAAATGACGAAATTTAGTGTTTTTAACGAATTGAAAACGTTGATTTTACAACGTTTTCCCTCGTTAATTTCGTTAATTTCACTTACTAATAGTCGAGATGGAAGGTTCTATCGGTTAATAGCTGATCAATATTGTATAAATAAGGTTTCCGAGCATTAAAAAAGTGCTCGGAAACTTTTTTTGTATCTTTTTATGTATAGTGAAACAGAAGATTTTTTATAGTTGGGTAACTAATAGAGGACAAGTATAATTTACAACCAAAAGGATAATTTAATTATTGGAGGTGATAAGCATGTCAAAAGAAAAGGAAATTAAAAAAGAATTAGAAAACGAAGAATTTGCAGAAGAGCTAACTCCAGATGATTTAGATATCCGTGAAGAAAATGAACTAACAAAAGAACAATTTAATAATACAAGTGAAGTAAAGAAAAATAAACGAACTGAATAAATATTTAACAATATTATGTGAAGTGTTCTTTTTACTTGTAGGATAGCTTTTAAAAGAGCATGAGATGTCCAGAATTTTGCTTTCTGGACATCAAGATCAAGATATTACTCTTCAGTATATTTTAAATGTAATGGTGGTGGAACAAGCCAGCCTTTAGATTTGTTAAGCCGTAGTAGTTTCGCACCTAGTTGAGCTTTATTCATATGAAATTGTCCATACATTAAAGCGATATCTTCCCTTGTCGACATGCCCATAGCTTGACTACATGACATTAATCCGGCAGCAATATCCGCTGATAAAGCAGCACTTATTTCGGGATCATTAAATTTAGCACCAGGAGGTATATCTTCAATTTTTGCTACAGGACGTTCAGGAGGAGCAGGAGGTAAACCAATACCATTCGTTTTTAATATCTTTTCTAGCTGTTTTACTTCGTCTCGTAACACTTGGATAATATCTTCTATAATTTTCCTCAAATCTTCATCCCCGGTATGATTGTAAAACGTTTGATATCCAGCAATCATGCCATAATCTATTGCCAAATTTGTCCAGATTCCAAACACTTCACCATAATGTAATGGCTCATCTTTAGGATTTCCACTTAAGATTCCCATCATTCCACTTCCTTTCATATTCGCATTACATGCAAAGATAGTTTGAGTAAAAAAATCTAATTAATACATGAATAACGCTAATTTAAATTGATAGGTCCGATACATAAGGTTAGCTTCTGAGCAAAGAACGAGGGGATTTAATGGCATAAATAATCTATTAAAATATGCTTGTTATACAATGTTAGCAATGAGAGAACATTAATATTAGATATTTATAAGGAATAGAATAGAAGGATGTAAATAGTAAAAGAGGATGAGAACGGTTGTCTAATTATGTTCAGCAAGCGATAAAAAAATAAAAAATGATAATGCTTGATATCATAGGGTTTCCGGGTACAATAAAAATACTCGGAGACCTTTTTGTCATGTAACAAACAGTTGTCCGAAAAACATAATATGAAGGAGGGGAGCAGATGATACAAATAGGATTAACAGGCTGGGGTGATCATCCAGAGCTATACTCGGAAGTCACGTCGGCAAAAGATAAATTATTTGATTATAGTGGTCACTTCCCTGTAGTAGAAGTAGATACATCATTTTATGCGATTCCACGTACAGAGCATATTGAGAAATGGTGCAACGATACGCCGGATAATTTTTCGTTCGTTTTAAAAGCCTATCAAGGAATGACAGGGCATTTGCGTGATGATTTACCTTATGAAACGCGCAATGATATGTTTAATGCATTCATACAATGTGCCAGTACATTTCAAAAATATAATAAATTAGCTATGGTGCTCGTGCAATTTCCTCCTTGGTTTGATTGTACATCAAAAAATGTGCAATATATTCGCTACATAAAACAACAGTTACTGTCATTTCAGTTAGCCATCGAATTTCGTAACCAAACATGGTACGCTAACAATACGAAGGAAAAAACAATAGCGTTTCTTCAAGAAAACGAGCTGATTCATACGATTTGTGACGAACCGCAAGCAGGGGTTGGTTCCGTACCGTTTGTACCTATTGCAACGGCGAAAAAAGTTCTTATTCGAATGCATGGGCGGAATGTTCATGGATGGCGTAATATAGGCCATGCAGAAAATTGGCGCAGAGTACGCTTTTTATATGACTATAATAAAGAAGAACTGCAGCACATAGCACAACATATAGAACAGCTTAGCTCGCAAGGAAGGGACGTGTATGTACTATTAAATAATAACTCAGGTGGTCATGCAGCAAACAATGCAAAGCAACTGCTTACTATGTTGCAACTACAATACGAAGGTCTTTCGCCAAAACAATTAAATCTATTTGAAGGAGAGTTGTAATGGAATACATTTTACTATTTGTCATAGCGCTTATTGCAGGGTTAATCGGTGCGCTAGTAGGTCTAGGTGGAGGCGTAATATTAGTGCCAGCAACACTTTTTGTTGGTATTAATTTAGGGTATATCCCTAGCATTACACCACAAACGGTTGTTGGATTATCTGTAGTCATGATGATCTTTACCGGATTAGCTTCAACGTTAACGCATATGAAATCTAAAACGGTAGATTATAAAACAGGGTTTATTTTCTTTGTAGGTAGTGTCCCAGGAACGATGTTTGGTGCCTGGATTAATAAAGGACTTGATTTGCCATCATTTAATTTATACTTTGGTATATTATTAATTATTTTAGCGATCATTTTAATTATCCGAGATAAACTAAAGCCAGTCCAATGGTTTGTCGAACATGGGACAAAACAGACATATGTAGATAATGATGGAAAAGAGTATGTCTATGGATATCCGATTTGGTTTGCCTTTTTATTAACATTTACAGTAGGTTGTATGTCAGGATTATTCGGTATAGGCGGGGGCTCAATGATTGTACCGGCTATGCTCATTTTATTTTTATTCCCACCTCATGTTGCCATTGCGACGTCTATGTTTTTAGTGTTTTTAACATCAATCGTCAATTCGGCAAGTCATATTTATTTAGGTAATGTGCCATGGCTTTATACATTGCCAGTCATACCAGGTGCATATATCGGAGCAAAGCTGGGTGCAACGATTAATAAAAAATTGAAATCAGATACACTCGTATTCATGTTACGAATCATCTTATTATTATTAGGTGTTCGTTCAATTATAGATGGGTTATTTTAAATTGAGAGAAGGTGCTAGTTGTGCGAGAAAAGATTCATTTTTTTCATACGAATGATGTACATAGTCATTTTGAGTTGTGGCCACGTACGCAGCATTATATTCGTACACAACGCACATTATTAGCGGAAAAGGATGAGCCTAGTTTTTTGTTTGATATAGGTGATCATCTTGACCGTTCGAATATTTATACAGAAGCTACAGTAGGTAAAGGTAATATTGACATGCTAAATGAGGCTGCCTATGATGTTGTAACGATCGGAAATAATGAAGGAATCACATTAGCATTTGATGATTTATATACACTATATGATGAAGCCGAATTTGATGTTGTCATAGCGAATATCCAAACGTTAAATGGTCCAAATCCAGCATGGCTTAAGCCGTACACGATCTTAACAACAAAACATGGAACAAAAATTGGGGTAGTGGGTGCAACAGCACAATATGATGCATTTTATAAAGCATTAAATTGGGTAGTATCAGAGCCTCGCATTGCGATCATTCAAGTTGTAGAAATGTTAAAGGAGCAAGTAGATATCATTGTTTGTTTATCTCATTTAGGCATTACGGAAGATGAAGCATTAGCAAATGAATGCCCAGAAATCGATGTTATTTTTGGTGCCCATACACATCATATTTTTGAACAAGGGAAAATGGTTAATGGGGTATTACTAACAGGTGGTGGAAAGTTTGGTCACTATACAGGTCATTTAACCATCGAATATGATCATGCTACCAACAAAATCACTAAAAAAGATACATTAATCGAAAATGCTCTATTGCCAAGTACAGAAGATGAAGCATTTTATTTGCAAAATAAATTAATAGAAGCGCAGGCACAATTATCCAAAACAGAATTTACAATCTATCGTACGTATCATAAAGAATGGTTTCATTATTCTCAGCTTTCCGATTTATTCGCTAAAGCGATATTAGAATATACAAAGGCAGATTGTGCCATGTTTAACGCGGGTATTTTGTTAGGTGATTTACAAAAAGGACATGTATCTGCGTATGATATTCATCGAATTTTACCGCACCCAATCAATTTATGTGTAATGGAGTTAACGGGTGCGGAATTAAAAGAAGTGTACCGGCAGTCAAAAAATGAGGAATGGCCTAATTTACAATTAAAAGGACTAGGTTTTCGAGGAATCGTTTTTGGGAAAATGTTAACGTACAATTTTGCAATAAACGAAAATCATGAGCTGATTATGAATAATGAAATAGTAGATTTACAACATACCTATACTTTAGTAACGTTGGATATGTTCACGTTCGGTTACTTTTTTCCTACCTTCAAATATGCCAAAAAGGAATATCACTTACCACTTTTTTTAAGAGATATATTAATACAGTATGGAAAGGTGACTTTTGTATGATAAAACTTGACGAACCTTTTCTAACTGATGCTTTGGTATTATAATATATGTAATGTAACTGGAGAATTGGGGTAAAATGTAACATGCGACTCATATCAATTAATTCTTTAAAAGAAGGAATGGTTGTTGGCCGAACTATTTGGAACGAAGCAGGACACCCTTTACTGCAAAAAAACGTAGTAGTTACTGCGCCAATAATCAGACGGCTAATACAGCTAAAAATACAATACATCTATATCGATGATAATATATCCAACGGTATTCAAATTGAAGAAACCATTAAACCTGAAGTTAGAAATAAAGCAGTAAATAAAATTGCACAGTCATTTACAACAATCAAGAATGTGAAACGAGATCAGGCTTCTTATGTATTCGATCAACAATCAAAAGTTATCGGAAATATTGTAGAAGGATTGTTAGATGCTATTTTAAAAAATGAAGATGTATTGACATTATTGACGGATACATATATTTATGATGAATATTTATACACTCATTCATTCCAAGTGACCATGTACTCAATAGCTATTGCAAAAGAAATGGGTTATAAATATGATGAGTTACGACTGATTGGTATTGGGGCCATGCTACACGACATCGGTAAATTATTAGTTCCAAATGAAATATTAACAAAACCTGGTCGTTTAACAGATGAAGAATATAAAGAAATGAAACAGCATACTCGCTATGGCTTTGATTTATTAAGAAATCTTCATTCGGTATCATTGCTTGTTGCACATTGTGCATTTCAGCATCATGAACGACTAGATGGAAGTGGTTATCCGCGCGGTTTAGTAGATACGGAAATACATCCATTTGCTAAAATAATAGGTGTTGCTGACGTTTTCGATGCAGTAACTTCAAACCGGGTTTATCGTGAAAAAATGTTTCCTGCTCAAGGTATTGCCATAATAGAAGAGGGCAGCGGTACATTATTTGATCCGAGTGTTGTAGCTGCTTTGAAAAGAAGTGTAGTTCATTATCCAAATGGTACAGTGTTAATATTATCAGATAACCGTCGTGCGGTTGTGTCAAGGCAAAATGACATTGATCCTGCTCGTCCATGTATTCGAGTATTTGAGGAAAATGGCATTATTATTCATCCTACATATGAATTAAATTTAATAGAATATCCTACTATAAAAATAGAAAAAGTTGTCACTGACTATTGCATGACAGAATAGTCCAAGCCCCCTCCCTCATATCGTAGGGCAAGGGGGATTTTTGTGTTTTCTCGTCGAAGAAGTAAAATGGTTTTTAGGAAAAAAAAGCGGAAAGTAAATTTCGGCATTATTATTCTTTTTAGCCTTGTTATTGTCATCATATTATTTTTATATTTTATAAATGCTCGCCTAATGCCTGTGTTTTTGGAATATGCGGAAGTACAAACACAAAAAGTAGCTTCCTATGTTATTAGTAATGCCATTAATGCCCGCACAACTAGTGTGTTAGATGTTAACGATATAATAGAAGAAATGCCTGAAGGATCGAATGGTATGATTGCTGCAAAATTTAATACAGAAATCATCAATCAAGTCCAAGTAGAAACAACCACATTAGTCAAACAGTTTTTAGAGCAAGCAGAAAGAGGGAACTTGACGCATTTGCCTAATTTAGAAAATGTTGAATATGACGTTGGGAAAATGGAAGCGGGTGATGGAATCGTTTTTTTTGTTCCATTAAGCCAAGCAGCTAATTTACCAATCCTGGGGAATTTAGGTCCAAAAATACCAATACGCTTCCATATTATCGGTAACGTAAATAGTGATGTTGAAACTAGACATACAGATTTCGGCATTAATAATGCAATCGTAGAAGTAATTTTACATGTAGAAGTAAATGTGCAAATTATTGTGCCATTCGCAAGCAAATCAGCAACCGTTGAGAAAAATATTCCAGTAGCAATAGGACTTGTCAGTGGAAGAGTGCCGCATATTTATACAAATGGTTCAGATGGTGCCCAACCTTCTATAGAAGTACCTGTGCCACTTCCAGATGATGAATAGTAGATTAAATAAGTTAGTTGTTGCAGATGAGCGAATATGTTACATTGACAGAAGTAGTAAAGTTTATCAAAGGGATAGGGGCGAAATAGGATGACAACTTGTAAACCTACTAATAATAAAGAAGAGCATTTACGAAAACCAGATTGGCTAAAAATTAAAATAAATACAAATGATGAGTACAAAGGGTTAAAAAAGTTAATGCGAGAAAATAACTTGCATACTGTATGTGAAGAAGCACGCTGTCCTAATATTCATGAATGCTGGGGAGAACGACGAACAGCAACCATGATGATTTTAGGTTCAGTTTGTACCCGTGCCTGCCGATTTTGTGCAGTTAAAACCGGGTTACCAACTGAACTGGATTTAGCTGAGCCAGAACGTGTAGCAGATTCGGTAGTGATCATGAACTTAAAACATGTAGTGATTACAATGGTAGCACGTGATGATCTAAAAGATGGAGGTGCTGGTGTTTTTGCGGAAACGGTTCGTGCCATTCGACGTAAAAACCCATTTACATCTATTGAAGTATTACCATCTGATTTAGCAGGGGTGGAAGAAAATTTACGTATGCTAATGGATGCAAAACCAGATATTTTAAATCATAATATAGAAACAGTGCGCCGTTTAACACCAAGAGTTCGTGCTCGAGCAAAATACGATCGTTCACTTGAGTTTTTACGTCGTGCAAAGGAAATGCAGCCTGATATTCCGACAAAATCATCCTTAATGATCGGTCTGGGAGAAACATGGGACGAAATAGTAGAAGTAATGGACGACTTACGGGCGAATCATGTAGATATTATGACGATTGGTCAATATTTACAGCCAACTAAAAATCATTTAACAGTACAAAAATATTATTCACCGCTTGAATTTGGTAAGTTACGTAAAATTGCAATGGAAAAAGGCTTTTCCCATTGTGAAGCAGGTCCACTAGTCCGCAGTAGCTACCATGCTGATGAACAAGTGAATGCGGC
>DEQI01000269.1:15541-20285 GCA_002360295.1 Planococcaceae bacterium UBA3370 | reverse complement strand
GACTTCATTAACTATATCACTATAATATACATTTCGCAACCCTTTCATTCTATTTATTTAAAAGCACTGTAATAAATGATACACACAGTATACCTGGCAGACCTAAAAAAGTTATTGTTAATGCCGAAAAGATATTAATTGGAACAATAAAACCTTGTGTTGATAATATTAAGTGAGCAACAAACAATATCATTACAGCAAAAGCTAGTTTAAACCATATGACCGCTAATCGTTCCAATAAAAAACTCCAATTTACTTTTCCTTTCACTACTATTAATAAAAAAAGCAACAAGCAAACCGCGCCAATCGCGTACATGTACTCTCTCCTTTTTACTATTGTTCAAGAGAGCATATGCGTTTGCTGTTGCTATTATTTCTATTTAATAATGACACGACGAATTCGTGCCTCTTTAAATAAGTAAAAGTGAATACTTTCTGCCGCTTTACGTCGTGCAATAGTATCTAAACTAAAATCGTCCGATAACTCTTCGATGACTTTCGCGCTATGCCAATCATCTTTTGTTTCTTTAATAAGGTTGACTAGCTTATCATCAAATTCTTTCTTTAATTTTCCTTTACGTAAAAAGAACATAACTTACACACCCTATAATTCGCGTCGTCCTTCTAACGCTTTTGATAATGTGACTTCATCGGCATATTCTAAATCGCCACCAACTGGTAATCCATGCGCAATTCTTGTTGTACGAATACCAGATGGTTTAACAAGACGCGATATATACATAGCTGTCGCTTCGCCTTCAATAGTTGGGTTTGTAGCTAAAATAAGTTCTTGAATGCGATCGTCATGCAAGCGTGTTAATAATGAAGCCACATTTATATCTTCCGGTCCGACACCATCCATCGGCGATATAGCTCCATGCAGTACGTGATATAAACCATTGTAGTCACGCATTTTTTCCATAGCGATAACGTCTTTAGGATCTTGTACAACACAAACCATAGACATGTCACGTTGTTTATCCGAACAAATATGACAAGGGTCTATATCGGTTATATGCCCACATTGAGAGCAATATAGTAAATTACGTTTTGCATCCACTAACGCTTTTGCAAATGATAAAACCGTATCTTCTTTCATTGTTAACACGAAAAATGCCAGACGAGCCGCAGTTTTTGGCCCGATACCTGGCAATTTCATGAAGCTATCGATTAGCTTTGATATTGGTTCAGGATAGTGCATTGTTGTAGCCTCCTAAAATGGAAGGTTTAGACCTTGAGTGAATTTACCCATTGTAGAAGCAGTTGTGTCTTCAACTTTTTTCAATGCATCGTTTGTAGCAACAACGATTAAGTCTTGTAACATTTCGATATCCTCTGGGTCTACTACCGACTCATCTAAGTTTACTGCAAGCACTTCGCGTTGCCCATTCACAGTAATTTTAACCATACCGCCACCTGCAGTACCTTCAAATTGTTGTGCATTTAACGCTTCTTGTGCTTCCATCATTTCTTTTTGCATTTTTTGCATTTTTTTCATCATGCCTTGCATATTTCCCATACCACGCATCGTTGTATTCCTCCTATTAAATAGAATTATTCTTCGACAACCTCAACAAAGTCTTTACCAAATAATTTTTCAGCTTCCATAACAAGTGGATCTTGTGAAGCTATCGGTTGTGCATCATCAATAAATGGTTGTGTGTCCTGAACCGAGTTTTGCTTTGTTGAATTCAACCCATTGTCTCGGATGAAGCTTTCCCGTAAATCAAGCCATGTATTTTCTGGTATACATAGCATGTCATACATTGTACCAAGCTGCGCTGATAAAGTTTGCGTAAACACGGTAAGTAACGCAGCGTTTTCAGCTACCATTCGACAATGAATATCATACTTGAATTTTACCACAAAAGCACTAGAAGATGCCGCTACAGGTTCAGCTTCTGCTAATAGTGCAGCTTGTGATTTTTGTAATTGGTTTAAACTTTGTGCCCAAACCGATTTAATGTTCACAATATCTTGCTTCGTCGCATCTTTCAACACTTCTTGAATACGCCCAGTCGGTGCTTTATAGCTATTTTGAACTTTTGCCCGCGGGCGGGGTGCTTGCTGTTCTTGTTGTTGTATTGGTACACCGCCAGCTAATTTCTCAGTTAACTGCCGTACCATTTGTTCTAGCATTACGACTTTTTCTTCAAGCGCTGGATTAGCAGCCACAGCTCCTGTAGCTACTACAGGAGCATTTGAAAACTGCGCCATTTTTAAGAGGGCTGTTTCTAAATATATTTTTGTATGATGGGAAAATCGCATTTCTTGCTGTGTTTTCGCCAAAATATCGATAAATCCATACAATGTATCTGCAGGGAACTCTTGCGCAAGCTGAATAAATCTTTGCTCTGGTGTAATGAGCTCTAATAATTCCTGCAAATCACCGGGCGTTTGTAGTAATAACAAATCACGGAAAAATGCAATTAAATCTTCTGCTAAACGAAGTGGCTCTTTACCATCTGCAATTAATTGCTCAAGTAATGCTAATACTTTTGCGATATCTTTTTGTTGCAATGCCGCTACTATATCATAAAATACATCTTGACTTACAGAACCCGTTACAAGAAGGGCATCTTCTACTTTTAATTGGTCAGCACTAAATGATACGACCTGATCTAGTAAACTTAGAGCGTCACGCATCCCTCCCGCTGCTGCCTGTGCAATAACCTTTAACGCTTGCTCTTCAAAGGGTAACTGAATATCTTCTAATACAATTTTCATACGGTCTAAAATGTCATTAGATGATAGTCTTTTAAAATCAAAGCGCTGACAACGGGAAATAATTGTAGCAGGTAATTTATGTGGTTCTGTTGTTGCTAATATAAACACAGCGTGTTCTGGCGGCTCTTCCAAAGTTTTTAATAGAGCGTTAAATGCACTCGTTGAAAGCATATGCACCTCATCGATAATATACACTTTAAAACGCGCATCCGCTGGGGCAAATCGAACTTTTTCAATAATATCGCGCATTTCCTCTACCCGAGAATTGGAAGCGGCGTCAAACTCAATTACATCCGGATGAGATCCTTCTGTTACACTTTTACATGTCGCACATTCATTACACGGTTCATTAGACGGGGCATGCTCACAGTTTAATGCTTTTGCAAAAATTTTAGCCGTACTTGTTTTCCCTGTACCACGAGGTCCTGAAAACAAATAGGCATGCGTTGTTTTATTAGCAAGGAGAGCATTTTGAAGTGTTCTTTTCACATGTGCTTGACCAGACATTTCACGGAAAGTTTGTGGTCTATAAACACGATAAAACGCTTGGTATGTCAATGAATTATCTCCCCTCTTTTTTCTAATTTCAGTAGTTTAAGTATAACATAAAAAGAGATGTCCTAAAATTTTGGCGAACACCTTTTAGGATTATTTATTACAGCATAATCATTTTCACTATTGAACTTACTAGATCAATGACTCATACACACTTCTTATGTATGTAAAAAAGGTGCATTCATCAGTAATGATGAACACACCTTATGAATTGGCAAATGAATGCCGTGCACCTTTCTTTGACAGCCGCACATAAGCGTTACTCTTGTCGCCAGCTCAAGTTAGGCTACCCCACGGCACATGGGTGAAACCACTTAATGCTGCTTCCTTCCGGACCTGACATGGTTCATGGGTACCCATTGCGCAGGACCCAACCGTCAACGCTACGTGCAAAAGGCAGACCCTACAATACGGACAGCCTCAGAAAAGGAATTCAGTCTCGCTAGAGCGGATTGCGAGTTACAGGGCACCGCTACCTCCCCACCTAGCACGGCAACTCTTAGTATACTGACAGTTAGAAAAAAAAGCAATGGAAACCGTCTACTCTTTTTTAATTTTAGTTTCCTAAAAATCATCTATAAAAAAGAACCCCCTTGTTATTTAATGAGAGTCGGTACAGTTGATATCTCTTCTTGAACTAGGAATTAAGTGACTTTTTGATGTAGAATAATGAATAAAAGCTACTAGTGTATGAGGAGGTTTTTTAAAGTGGCTCCAAAATCATTTAATGAAAAACTACAAGATAGCAAGGACATGCCGAAAATCATTGAAGTGACCGACCCGAAAGCAATTTCGAAATTTGGCGGTTCAAAAATGTTAATTGCACCTCCGTTGGCATACGATGAGTTGATGAGAAAAGTGCCATACGGAGAAGTCATAACAGCTGATTATTTGAGAAATACATTAGCAAAAAAACACGGAGCAGATTATACATGCCCACTAACTGCAGGAATATTTATTATTATTGCAGCGAATGCTTCAGCAGAACGAAAAACAGATGTAATTCCCTACTGGCGTACGTTAAAAAAAGACGGCGAGCTTAATGAAAAATATCCTGGAGGTATTAATGCACATATAAAAAGCCTCGAAGCAGAAGGTCATATGATTATACAAAAAGGAAAACGGTATTTTGTGAAAGATTATGTAGATAAATTGTTTACCCTTTGTATTTAATGACTCTACTCAATATAAATCAAAATTATATTAATAAGCTTAACGAACTAGAGAACATTCATTTGGCAAATAGTGCGTTCTCTATTAGAAATTTATTGAGAAAATGGTGACCCTTACCCCTTAAGTTCACCAATATCCTCAGGCTTTTTTAACTTCCCAATGAGAAGAGCATACTATGCAATTCATATGGTAGAAAAATTATTTTTTCAAAAAGTATTGACTTGCGATTAAATTCGTGATAAATTAGTTTTTGTCGATACGACATCATACGGAGGAATACCCAAGTCCG
>DEQI01000269.1:0-15483 GCA_002360295.1 Planococcaceae bacterium UBA3370 | reverse complement strand
GAATCCCTCTTCCTCCGCCATATTTTTTCAAAACTTTACTTATAAAACAGCAAGTACTATGGCACAAGTTGCTATAGTACTTTTTTGTTTTTTTCGGAGTATTTTTATGCATTTTGAGGGCATTTTTTATAAAATAAGGTAGATATTTAATCATAGGGGGTTTGGTTTGTTGCTAAAAAGCATTTCGACATCCTCTCGTTCATCTTTTTTAATGATTGTGATTGCATTATTCACTGCACTAGCTAGTGAAATAAATATTATGCCTTTCGATTTAGCATTTCGTTTCGGATTTGGACCCATTATTTTCTTTTTAGCTATTTTAATAAAACCTGTCCCTATTATTAGAACGGGTATTTCAACTGGCATGATCATCATACTGTTTCGGTCACTCCAGGATGTATTGTTTAGCAATGAACATTTTTCAAACTTATTAACACATATCTCATCTGGATTTTTCTATGTGACATTCGCATTTTGCTTGTCATTTATCAACATAGAGCGTATTCGACAACGCCCGATGACATTGGGTTTAGTCGGAGTGTTATTTGAAACCATTTCTAACTGTGTAGAAAGTTTATTGTTATATACATTTATACAAGAGCCTTTTACGTTTCAGCATTTCGTATATATTATATTAGTAGCCTTTTTAAGAAGCTTTTTTGTTGTTGGATTTTATAATGCCATTTCCACTTCAGAGCAAAAAAAACAACTACAGCGACTATTAAATATTGGTTCAGAACTTTATGTAGAGACCCTTTATTTAGAAAAATCGATGCAACAAATAGAACAGATCACTGCACAAAGTTTTGCACTTTATAAACAGCTAAAATCGTTTGATAGTGCTCTAAGTTTAGAGGCGTTATCCATCTCACAAAGCATACATGAACTCAAAAAAGATAGCGAGCGTATTTATGCTGGTCTCTCAAACATTACGACAACGGATCATCAACATACGTTCTTATTATCTACACTGCTATTTCATATAACTGAAGCGAATGAAAAATATAGTACTTATTTGCGAAAAGAGATTACTTTTAACACGACATTTAATATCGACTTTAAAATACATGGATACTTTACGATGCTTGCACTGATTAACAATTTAGTGGCAAATGCCGTTGAAGCCATTCAGCAAAGTGGTACTATCTACATCCAAGTATACCGTACAGATGAAACGACAATAATTACAGTAGAAGATAATGGAGTCGGTATTAAGGAACATGAGATACCGATTATTTTTGATCCTGGCTACACTTCTAAATATAACAACGAAGGAAAGGCTTCAACCGGAATCGGATTATCTCACGTACAAGCTATCATTGCACAGTTGGAAGGCTCGATTACAGTGACGAGCAATGCTACTACTAAATTCACTATTTCTATTCCAACAGATCGATTCGTATAAAGGAGATAACTATGCGCTATTTTATTGTAGATGATGACAGAGCAAGCCGTATAATGCTTGCTAATATAATAGAAGAAGGCGGGCTTGGTACTGTTATCGGAAATGCTTCAAATGGACAAGAATCCATTCCTCAAATTTTAATGACACAACCTGATTTTGTTTTAATTGATTTACTTATGCCTAAAATGGATGGCATTGAGACAATAGAAAAATTACGCGAAAACTTATATGAAGGTCATTTTATTATGATTTCGCAAATTGTTAATAAAGAAATGGTGGCACAGGCATACCAGCAAGGTGTGGAGTTTTTTATTCATAAGCCCATTAATAAAATTGAAGTACAAACTATACTTAGTAAAACAGAAGAACAATATCGCCTAAAAAATTCGATTAAAGCGATTCGCCAATCATTAACAAGTTTTGAAGTACCTCATATGAAGCACTCAAAAAAGACAACACGCGACCATATTCAATCCATTTTGAGTGATATGGGGATTGTTGGCGAGGTCGGTAGTGAAGATATTATTAAAATCATTGAACTATTATTACTCGAAAAAAATAAAATTGCTCCACTACCTCCACTTAAGGAACTATATGAAAAACTGGCATTGTTAACGAAAACAACGCCAGACGAAATTTTAAAAGAAAGTAAAGCAATAGAGCAGCGTATACGCAGAACATTATTAGCCGCTATGATTAATTTAGCAAATTTAGGTATTGTAGACTATACAAATTCAGAGTTTGAATACTATGCTCCAAGATATTTTGAATTCACGGATATTAGGGTCCTTATGCGTCAAATAGAAGAAGACAAGCCCCGAAAAGCAAAAGTGAACATAAAAAAATTCATCCAAGTATTATATTCCGACATACTAAGTAAAGCAGATTAATCGGATTTTGTCGGATTTTATAAGTTGTAAGTAACATAGAATGAGGCTAGTCCTAAATTTTATGTTAGGAGGTACTATATGAAAAAAATTAAAATTACTTTAGCCGCTCAAATATTAATCGGTTTAGTACTCGGTGTCATCGTCGGAGCTATATTTTATGGTAACGAAACGGCTGCATCATACTTACAGCCTATTGGGGATATTTTCCTTCATTTAATTAAAATGATTGTGGTACCGATTATTATTTCAACATTAATCGTCGGTGTTGCAGGTACAGGGGATATTAAGCAACTTGGACGACTAGGCGGAAAAACACTTATTTATTTCGAAGTAATAACAACTATAGCTATTATCGTTGGCTTACTGGCAGCAAACGTTTTCCAACCTGGTGCTGGTATTGATATGAACGAGCTATCTCAAGGGGATATTTCGAAATACGTAAGTACAACAGAAGAAGTGGGAGAACAAGGTCCTTTCCACATTCTAGTTGACATTGTCCCAACAAACGTCATTGAATCAATGGCTAGTGGAGATATGCTTCAAATTATTTTCTTCTCCGTACTATTCGGTCTAGGCGTAGCAGCAATTGGGGAACGCGGAAAACCTGTTTTATCCTTTTTCCAAGGTGTTGCTGATGCAATGTTCTGGGTGACAAACTTAGTAATGAAATTTGCTCCATTTGGGGTATTTGCATTAATTGGAGTCACTGTTTCTAAATTTGGTTTATCGTCATTAATACCACTTGGAAAGTTAGCCATTTTAGTATACGCTACGATGTTCTTCTTCGTTATTGTAGTACTAGGCTTAACAGCTAGAATTTTTGGTATTAATATTTTCAACTTAATTCGCATGATTAAAGACGAGTTATTACTTGCTTACTCTACTTCTTCTTCTGAGACAGTATTACCTCGTATTATGTTAAAAACAGAAAAAATGGGTGCACCAAAAGATATCGTATCGTTTGTCATCCCAACAGGTTATTCATTTAACCTAGATGGATCCACTCTTTATCAAGCAATTGCCGCAATTTTTATTGCCCAAATGTATGGTATTGACCTATCCATTATGGATCAAATTACATTAGTGCTCGTTTTAATGATCACATCTAAAGGGATTGCAGGGGTTCCGGGTGTATCATTTGTCGTATTACTTGCTACATTAGGGACTGTAGGCATTCCAATTGAAGGTCTTGCATTTATCGCTGGTATTGACCGTATTTTAGATATGGCACGTACAGCTGTGAACGTAGTAGGTAACACATTAGCTGCACTTGTTATGGCTAAATGGGAAAAACGCTTTGACGAAAAGCAATTTGCTGCCTATCAAGAAGAGCACTTGAAAAAAGCTTAATCAAAAAAGAATGTCCACCTAAACCATTTAAAGTCTTATTTAAATAAGAATAAAGGACTGTCCTATAAGGTATGGGACAGTCCTTTTTTTGTTGCAATTCACTTTAAAACTTTAGCTAAATAGGCTCGAATAGAATTCTCTCCATTATGTAACGCTTCCTGTTCACGGGCTTCATCTTTAACAAGCTTTTCTTCTGCTTTTATTATGATCTCATCTATATGCTCTTTTGGGATCACAATTACACCGTCTATGTCCGCAGCTATATAATCACCTGTTTGTACAGGGATACCACCAATAGCAATTGGCATACCAACTACACCTGTACCGTTTTTCACCCCTGCGGCGACTGTTGTACCGAGCGAAAACACAGGAAAATCAATTGCCCGCGCTGCCGCTAAATCACGGATAACACCATCTACAACAAAGCCTTGCACACCAATTCCTTGCGCTAACTGCATAACAAAATCACCAGCTACAGCACGGTTTGTATTGCCTTTTGCGTCAATAACTAAAATATCCCCTTTATCTGCTTTACTAATAGCTTCTAAAACAGCCCCATTCTCCCCATCTGGTAGACGAACTGTTATAGCTTTTCCCGCTATTTTATAATGATCCGCTAATGGCTTAATATTAGCGACATTTGTATGTCCTCCTGTAGCATCTGATAACGCGGTTGTTGGTATTTTAGCTAAACGATCTACTAATGTTGTCCTCACTTGCATCATCCCCTTTAAAATCCTTTTCGAAAACAGAAAATTTGTAATTATTAAAATAATAACGGATAATACTTTTAAAATGCAATGTTTCTTTTGTTACAAAGTGTTGACCGAAGGAATAACAATCGTAATGAAAGGAGTCTATTTTATGAAAAATCGTTTAGTTCGAGAAGATATAAATACTGAGGGGAAAACTATTTGCAAAATGGCGACTTTTGATATTGATGTCATTGCTAGATCTTCAGGTGGTCTGGCGCCAACTATTATTTATTTGCATAATGATCGTGATGTGACAGACGATATTCGAGCCATTCGCTTTCATTACAAATCACCATCATCATTTATTGAGGACTATAGTGAATTTCAAACGATGCTCTATGAAAAAGAACAACGCGCTATTAATCAACTATACGAATCCATTAGTATTAAACCAAAGAACATGACAACTAATAAGCAGCTATTATGGAGTTTCTTCGTTTTACTACTTGTTGTACTTCCTTTCTTGGCTATCATGTTAATAATGAAGTAATAGGAAAAGGCTACCCAAAGCTTTGGGTAGCCACTGCAATCTCTTATTTTATATAATCACTACTTACTAATGTGTCTTTTAGTAGCTCTGTCGGAATTTCAAATTCTACAATCCCCATATAGCCCGGTGCCACCTCGTATTTATCAAACACAATGACTAGCTTCCCTTGTGCTGTAATATAGAAATTTTGATCCGCTTTAATTGTAGTAAACTGCTCATATAACTCTTCATCTGGAATGCCAGCACCACTTACCCAGTATACTTTTTCTCCATTTGAAGCTTTTGATTGTTCACGCATTTGCTCTGCAACATTTTCACTTATAATCGATACATAAGAATTATCTTTAAATAAGCTTGGTAATGTAATAACGATTTCCTTTAGTTTATCGACTGTATCATATTTCATAACCGTCGATGAGGAGCCGGCCGTATTCACTACATAACGGCCTACAGATAATATTTGATCTGTATCTGTTGCAACAACATAGCCGCTATCTACACCTAAATGGCCACCTCCAGCTTGATCCATACTGTCCATCTCTTCTTTAAACTGCTCATATAACGCTTTGCCTTCTTCAGCGTATTTTTCATTGAGTGCTGTAATTTCCTCAGAATTTCCATTAATTTTTGGTACTTCGATGTTAGCTGAATACGTATCCTTCTCTACTTCATAGCTTACAAATGTTAATACTTCAACAATACTACCGATAACCGGAATATCCACTAAATTACGTGCCATTGCTGGGCTGACGTTTAAGCTCGCTGTAAATAAAATCGCTGCTGCCACTCCGCCGATTACCCATTTGGGTGCTTTCTTTTTCTTACGTCCCTTTTTCAAGCTTGCTTCCACAACGGCATCTAAATTTTGTGGAATTGGCACATCTTTATATTGTTCTTCTAACTTTTTTAAAAGATCGTCCATTATAAAATCCCCTCTCCATCTTGTAGCTGAACTTTTAGTAATTTTAACGCTTTATACAATCTAGACTTTACCGTACTAATATTTGTATCTAATACATGCGCGACATCCTCTATTTTTAAATCTTCAAAATAGCGCAGAATGATCACTTCTCGGTAAGTAGCTGGTAGCTCACTTAATGCAACTTCTAAATCTGTGTTTTCATAAGTGTCGATTTGCTGTGGTGATAAGTAGACTAATTTATCATCTTCCACCACTTGTATACGCTTATTCTTTCGTAAAAAATCAATGGCAGTACGTACAACGATTTTATAAAACCAACTTTTTAATTGTTGTTCATCTTTTAATGTGGTAAGCGACTGCAATGCTTTATGAATGCTATCTTGTACAACATCGAGTGCATCTTGCTCATTTTTTGTATAGCTATACGCAAGTAAATAAAAACGTTCTTTATTCGTTCTTATAAAAGTGACGAATAATCGTTCCACATGTGAATTACTCATCTCCAAGAGCTCCTTTTGATCAATTCAGTATATACAATTACTAGACGGATAAATGAGGGTAAAAAGTTTAAATAGTTTTAGTAGATTTTTTATTTTTTGTGATTGTGACTTGTATCGTAGGAGCACCTTCTATTAAATAAAAAGAGAGTATCCAGCTATCTGGACACCCTCTCTAAAATTAGTCTATCGCTAATATTTTCAACACTTCTTCTGCTGATGTAGCTATATGTAATAGAACGCGCTGTTCTTCCCGCACGAATCCTTCAGCAAGCATCTTTTCAAAATGATTTATAAGTGCATCATAAAATCCGTTCACATTATATAAAATAACCGGTTTTTCATGAAGACCAATTTGTGCCCATGTAAACACTTCAAAATACTCATCTAGTGTTCCACAGCCACCCGGTAATGCAATGAAAGCATCCGATAAATCGACCATTTTCGCTTTACGTACATGCATCGACTCTACAAAGTGAATTTCTGTTAAATGAGCATGAGCTATTTCACGTTGCTGTAAATGTGTCGGCATTACCCCAATAACAGTGCCACCTGCATCAAGCGCTGCATCAGCTAATTTTCCCATTAACCCCACATTAGAGCCACCATAAACAATACCATGCCCTGCACGAGCTAACACCTCACCAAGCTCTGCTGCTGCTTTTTTATAAATTTCCGATTTCCCCATTTGGGAACCGCAATATACCGCTACTTTCATTGTTTAAGCACCACCCTTTTCTCCAATTATATTAAGCGACAGAACTAGTGCATGACTAGCTTTTCCATAAACATTTAACAAAACCGAAACATTCTATTTATACATGATTAAGCATGGAAAGCTTTTCACACCGCAAAAAGGAATAGAACATGGTAACATTCGTTTATATTTCGTTTTTAACAATTCGACTTATGATACTATAGAATGACTAACTATTTAGGGTGAAACTGATTTGATATTAGGAGAAAATAAATACATATACATTTACGGTTATCGAGAAAAAGAGCGTGATTTATGTAAAATGGAAATGCGCTCATTTTTTAATGTTGATACTGATTTCAATTATTTAATGAGTCATATTGCAATTGAACCAAGTCGAAGTCCATTTATTCAAAATAGACTTGAAATCTTATATGAAGGGACAAATTTAGATACAATTAAACAATTTGCAAAGGGAATCGCATTAGATCCTAATCAAACGTATAAAGTAGTAAGTTTGAATACTTTAGATTTTAATACGACAAAAAAAATCCCTCATCTAAAACGAAGAAAAGTAGAGCGTGATATTGCCCTCATCATAGACGGCGAACCGGATTTAAAAAATCCACACATTGAGTTTGGTGTTGTTCTTATAGAAGAGACATGGTATTTCGGGATAATAAAAAAAGGCGAAGCAGTATGGCTTAAACATCAAACAAAGCCGAATAATTACTCAACAGCATTAAGCACAAAAATGGCACGTGCAATTGTCAATATCGCCATCCCGTTTCCCCATTCTATTCGTGCTATTGATCCATGCTGTGGAATTGGCACAGTTGTCATCGAAGCCTTATCCATGGGCATTCAAATGGAGGGAAGGGATATAAATCACTTTGTATGTAAAGGCTCGCGAGAAAACATCGCTTACTTCGGACTAGAGGGAAAAATTACTTTAGGTCCGATTCGTGATATTACTGAACATTATGATGTAGCTATTATTGATTTACCTTATAACCTCTTTACACATGCCTCTGAAAGAGATCAATTTGATATTTTACAATGTGCTCGCTCCATTGCAGATACCGTTTTAGTTGTAACGGTCGAAACAATTGACCATCTGATTAAAGAAGCTGGTTTTAAGATTATAGATCGTTGTGTTGCACCAAAGCAAAATTTCTCACGACAAGTTTTATTATGTCATTAAGAAAATATGGATTTCACATATATTGAAATGAATTGTAAATACTCGACTTAGTAATCAATCCTCCATTTAGAGCATCCTCTCTCTTATGGACGGTAAACTTCTCATCCAATTGAAAGCTGAAGGATCGCTATTTCTTAAGTAAAAAACTCGTTGAACCATTCCCATGTTCAACGAGTTTCTTTGATAAAGTGGTATATTATTTTTGGTTACCATTCTCTGCTACTTTCTTAAATGGCTTGTTTGCATCTGCCGCTTCGCTTTCGATGCAGTTACATAAACTGTTGTATTCTAACATTTTGTTTGTATATTATTCGCTTTTCTCTTCTACTTTCTTAGATGACTAGTCTGCTTCAACATGTAGCCGATACGTTCTACGATACCTTCGATTTGCTCTGGATGAGCGATTAAATCATAATCGTTAATATCAAGACGCAGTACTGGGCAAGAGTTGAAATTGTTAATCCACTTTTCGTAACGGCTATGCATTTCATACCAGTAGTCATTCGACGTTTGTTGCTCCATAGCACGTCCTCGTTCTTGGATTCGTCCGATAATATCCTCAATTGGCCCTTCCAAATAAATAAGTAAATCTGGATGTGGGAAGTATGGTGTCATCACCATCGCGTCGAATAAATTCGTATAGGTCTCGTAATCTGTAGGGCTCATCGTCCCTTTATCATAATGCATTTTAGCAAATATGCCTGTATCTTCATAAATCGAACGATCTTGTATAAAACCGCCGCCATATTCAAAAATTCGTTTTTGCTCCTTAAAACGCTCGGCTAAAAAATAAATTTGTAAATGGAAGCTCCATTTTTCAAAATCATCATAAAACTTATCTAAATATGGGTTTGTATCCACTTTTTCGAAAGAAGTACGGAATTTTAAGCTCTCCGCTAGCGCCTTTGTCATTGTCGATTTTCCAACCCCTACTGTTCCTGCAATCGTTATGACTGCGTTTGCTGGGATGCCGTACTTTTCACGTAAATTCATGATTACTGCAAACTCCTTTGTTGTAACTTTTTCTCTACTAATTGTAAAACATATTGTAAATCCTTTTCATTTTTCACAAAATCCAATTCATCACCATTCAGCTGAATAACAGGAATATCGGGATGCATTTTCTCAAAATGTTGAATAAACGAATGATAATCTGCCGCTAGTTGCTCCATATATTCGCGAGCAATCATTTTTTCAAATTCTCGTCCACGCATCGCAATCCGTTTCATTAATGTATCCACACTTGCATGTAAATAAATGACCATATTTGGTTTGGGCATGTCTGCTGTTAAAATATTGTATATGGATTCGTATTTGTCATACTCAGAAGGCTTCAATGTACGCTTTGCGAAAATTAAGTTTTTAAATATATGATAATCCGCCACAACCGGCGATTGCTTTGCTAATATATATTGCTTAATATCGGACAATTGTTTATACCGATTGCATAAGAAGAACATTTCAGTTTGAAAACTCCACTCTTCGATATTTTCATAGAATTTCCCTAGAAATGGGTTTTCATCAACAATTTCCTTTAATAGATGATACGTAAAATGTTCAGAAATGGCCTTTGATAGCGATGTTTTTCCTACACCAATCGGACCTTCTACTGTAATGAATGGAACACTCACTAGAAGTCCCCCTCTTATCTAAATTAATCAGTGCTTTTCATTTTATCATAGAGAGCAATGCAACAACAGAACTAACACATCTATTTATTCTACTATTTCACTATTTCATTTGGTAGCATTAAAAATACAGCTTCTTGAATGTTCTTTTCTATTATCATAACATGTCCAATTATCAAAGAAACGTACTGTATGCTACACTATCAGCTAAGGAGAGATGAATGATGGACGTGTTTGAAAAAGATCGCTTTTTTATGAAAGAAGCTTTTGAAGAAGCAAAAAAGGCAGGCGAAAAAGGAGAAGTTCCAATCGGTGCGGTGCTTGTTTATGAAAATGAAATTATTGCACGCGCACATAACCTGCGAGAAACAACGCAAAATGCGGTAACTCATGCTGAACTCATGGTCATCCAGCAAGCATGCGAAAAAATAGGGAGCTGGCGTTTAGAGAAAACAACACTTTATGTCACATTGGAGCCTTGCCCGATGTGTGCTGGAGCCATTTTGCAATCAAGAGTACCACGTGTTGTATATGGGGCACGTGATATAAAAGCAGGCTGTGTGGACTCACTATATCGCCTACTAAATGATGCACGTTTTAATCACGAATGTGATGTGGTCGAAGGCATTTTAGCGGATGAATGCGGGCAAATTTTAACCGATTTTTTCCGCTCATTACGTGAACGAAAAAAAGCAGAGAAAAAAGCGCGGCAACAAGCGTCATTAAAGTAGGAGTAAAAAATTGGTTATCCTTTCTGAATTACATTACAATATTTTAGGAAGGGGAAATGGAAATGACAACAATCGGCTTTATCCGTCATGGTGTGACAACTTGGAATAAAGTGAATCTTCAATTAGTGGGGGGTTTTCCCCCATCCCCCACTGATTGTTAGATGAACCAATCGGGCTTTTACGGGCAGTTGATCTCCCACTTAGAAATTAAAGTTCCTCTCAATTTCTTGAAGTGGGAGTCTTACTGCACGTTAATCTGCGATAAGGAAGGACGTGCACAAGGAAGTACAGATGTTCCTTTAGATGAAGAAGGGATAACAATGGCAGAACGTGTTGCGGAAAGACTTGCAAACGAAGAATGGGATATCATTTATACGAGTCCGTTAAATCGTGCAAAATTAACAGCTGAAATCATTGTATCAAAGCAACCTCACTTACAATTAATTGTGGACAAGCGCTTAGGTGAAATTGGCGGTGGCCTTATTGAAGGCACAACAGAGGAAGAACGTGTCGCAAAATGGGGCTTAAATTGGCGAAATCTAGAGTTAGGCTTCGAAAAAACAGAGGCTATTATTGCCCGAAGTGAAGCATTCATTGATGATATCAAACAAGCATATCCCGGAAAACGTGTACTTGTGGTCTGTCATGGCGGGTTGATTAGTCGAATTGTGCGTCATCTCCTCCCTTATAACGACTACTCCCAAGATATCGGCAACACCTCATTAACTATTATTGAACTAACTGAACGGGAAACATTATGTCATTTATATAATTGCATGGAGCATTTAACTATTAAGCAATAAAAAGACGTGTAGGCAAAATCGCTGATATTCGATTTTGTCTACACGTTTTCTATTTTATTTCTTCAAATGAGGTGCAACAGTAAATGTAGCCTCCGTTTTTTCATGAATTTCCTCTAATGTGCTTCCCGGCATTACTTCAATTAATACCATGCCTTCCTCTGTAAAATCAAAAACAGCAAGGTCTGTAATCAATCGATTCACCACAGCTTTACCTGTTAAAGGTAATGTACATGCTTGCTTCACTTTCGATTCACCATGTTTACTTACATGATCCATAATGACAACAACGCGTTTGGCACCTACAACAAGATCCATTGCACCGCCCATCCCTTTAACCATCTTTCCAGGAATCATCCAGTTAGCTAAATCACCTGTTTGCGAAACTTCCATTGCACCTAAAATTGCTAAATCAATATGACCACCGCGAATCATAGCAAAGGATTCTGCACTATCAAAAAAGGCAGCACCAAGAGCAGCTGTTACCGTTTCTTTACCCGCGTTAATTAAATCTGCATCTACTTCCTCTTCCGTTGGGTATGGACCGATTCCGAGCATGCCATTTTCTGATTGCAGTAAAACGTTTACACCAGCAGGAATGGCATCTGCTACAAGTGTTGGCATACCAATTCCTAAATTAACGTACATACCATCTTGAATTTCCTGTACTGCTCTACTTACTACTAATTGTCTCGTATCAGGCATTTTAGGCATCCCCTTTCACCACACGGCGTTCAATCCGTTTTTCATAATTCTCACCTAGTAAAACACGCTGCACGTATACTCCGGGTGTGTGGATTTCATCTGGATCAAGCTCGCCCACTTCAACGATTTCCTCCACTTCTGCAATGGTAATTTTGCCCGCAGTTGCAGCAATTGGATTAAAATTGCGAGACGTTTTACGGAAAACGAGATTCCCCATCGTATCTGCTTTCCATGCCTTTACTAAAGCAAAATCACCAACAATGCCTTCTTCTAATAAATATTCTTTGCCATTAAATACTTTTACTTCTTTGCCTTCAGCAATAGGTGTCCCCACCCCTGTGGCCGTATAAAAGCCTGGAATACCTGCACCACCTGCACGAATTCTTTCAGCTAATGTACCTTGAGGTGTTAATTCCACTTCAAGCTCCCCACTAAGAAATTGTTGCTCAAAAATTTTATTTTCACCGACGTAGGATGCCACCATCTTTTTAATCTGTTTATTTGCTAGTAATAGCCCTAGTCCCCAATCATCTACACCACAGTTATTACTTACAACTGTTAAATCTTGAGTTCCACGCTTTTTTAGGGCACCAATTAATTTTTCTGGAATACCACATAACCCAAAGCCCCCAACAATTAATGTGCACCCATCTTGAATATCTGCAATAGCCTCATCAAATGATGTTACCACTTTATTATTCCCCATAAAAAAACACCCCTTTTTTCTATGTAACTTACTAAAAATTCTACATTACACAGAAATCCCAGTAAAGGAATATTATTGTTTTTATTTATTCGTTTTTAGCATAAGTGAACGTGTTGTTTTCATTTCCCTCTTCAATTAACTGTAAAAATTGTTTTTGCGCATAAGATTGGTAGGCGTTTTTTTTCGTTATAATACCTAAACTCCATGGTATATGTATGTCTTGAACAGGAATTATTTTGACGTTTTCATTTACTTGCTTCCCATAAATCGATTTCGGTAATAGTGTGATACCTAAATTTGATGCTACTAATTCGATGATTAAATCCCACTGTGAGCTTTTATAGCTTATGTGCGGATAAAATCCCGCATTACGACATTTTTTTATTATATAATCATGCAGCGTAAACTCCTCTGTAAATAAAATGAACTTCTCTTGTTTTAGCTCAAATAAACTGATAGCCTCCCGATTGGCTAATGGATGCTCTGTATTTAAAAATATATAAAAGGTATCTTCTATAAATGGTGTAATTGTAAAATGCTTCTCTTCTATTGGTAAGACCACAAAACCTACATCTACTTGTCCGGTTTCTACTAATGATCCAATTGCTTTTGCCCCTCGTTCAATCAGCTTTAATTGTACATCTGGGTAACGCATATAAAACGCTCTCGCAATTTGCGGAAAAAACAGTGTCCCGATTAATGGTGGAATCCCAATTTTAATGACACCTGATTTTATATTCATTAAATCATCTAATAGCATATGAAGCTCATCTACTACTTGCATTATTTTATAGCTTTGCTCGTAAACTACCTTTCCAGCATCCGTTAAATTGACATGTCTTGTAGAGCGATCTAATAAATCGACTCTCAGTGCGTCTTCTAATTTTTTTATACTTTTGCTCAGCGAAGGCTGCGACACATAACTTTCATTGGCTGCCTTTGTAAAACTTCCATTCTCCACCACTGATATAAATGATTTTAAATCTTTCAGTTCCATGTGATCCCCTCATTTATTCAAAATTGTTATACTATTCATTCATTTTAGTTGATTTACGATTAAATTCAACTCGATTTTTTATTATTCTTCAACAATAAAAAAACCAAAGAATCCTTGATACTATGCGGGGAATTATTATCTTAATATTATATGTCTAAAATTTGTACTTTTCTTATTTTCACTCGCCACTATTCCTATTATTCTCGAATATACCAAATTATTGTTCTATAATTCTATTTTTTCTGTATGATTAGGGTATAGTCAGTTCATCAAAGGGGGCATGTATTCATGAAACATTTAACACGTTTTACTAATACGTTAATGGAAAAATATCTTCCAGACCCGTATATTTTCGTAGCCATACTAACAGCACTCGTTATGCTACTTGGTGTTACACTTACAGACTCATCACCAATCGATATGGTCGTCCATTGGGGAAATGGAATTTGGGGGCTGCTCAGTTTTACGATGCAAATGGTTGTTGTGTTAGCAGCAGGACATGTACTAGCCAATAGCCCCGTATTTAAAAAAGGGCTATCTTCTATTGCCAGTAAAATCAAAACACCAGGAATGGCCATTATTATCGTTACATTTATTTCGCTTATCGCATGTTGGATTAACTGGGGCTTTGGTTTAGTCATTGGCGCTCTATTCGCTAAAGAAATTGCTCGTCATGTTAAAAAAGTTGATTACCGTTTATTAATTGCAAGTGCTTATTCTGGATTTGTTGTTTGGCACGGCGGATTAGCAGGTTCTGTTCCGTTATCCATTGCAACTGAAGGTCACCCATTTGCAGATATAATGGGCGTTATTCCGACTGTAGATACACTATTTTCTACATACAATTTATTTATTGTTGTTGTTATTTTAGTAACACTTCCATTCTTCAACCGTTGGATGATGCCAAAAGATAAAGATATTGTAGAAGTGGATCCTACTTTATTAGTAGAGGAAAAAGAAGAACTTCCTCCACCTGAAAATAACTTTGCCAGCCGTTCTGAACGCAGTTATTTTATTACTATTTTTGTTGGACTAATCGGTTTAGTATTTTTAATACATCACTTTGTAACAAAAGGCTTTGTGTTAGATTTAAACATAGTAAACACTATATTCATCGTGCTAGGGATTATATTCCATGGAACACCACAACGCTTCCTTGCTGCAGCACAGCAAGCAATTAAAACGACAACAGGTATTGTATTTCAGTTTCCGTTTTATGCGGGCATTATGGGGATGATGACTGCTTCAGGTTTAGCAGCGGTATTTTCTGAATGGTTCGTGAATATTTCAAATGAATACACTTTTTATTTATTTACGTTTTACGCGGCCGGATTAGTGAATATTTTCGTACCATCCGGTGGTGGGCAGTGGGCAGTACAAGCACCCATTATGTTGGATGCTGCGACATCTCTCGGAGCAGACTATGCAAAAACAGCGATGGCAATTGCATGGGGAGATGCTTGGACTAATATGATTCAACCATTCTGGGCTTTACCAGCATTAGCGATTGCAGGACTAAAAGCAAAAGACATTATGGGCTTCTGTTTGATGGTTCTCATCTTTACAGGAATTATCATTAGTATTGGGTTCTTGTTCTTCTAATAGTAAAAAAGTGTATCTTACCCTCTAGGTTGGATACACTTTTTTTATACAATGCCTCTTTGTTTTCTCTAAATTTATTCAACTAATTTCATATTCACATATAC
>DEQI01000387.1 GCA_002360295.1 Planococcaceae bacterium UBA3370 | reverse complement strand
GATGAAAAAGTGTTTTCATTTATGAACTGGAAATATTTATTTGGCCAAATTGGTCTTTATCATGATGAGCAACTTTTTTATCGTTTGCAGCGTGTCGCATTAACAAAACATCGAGTGCCAATGAAGTTATTACAGCAAACCGAAAAACGGTATATGCAAATGGTGACGCAATTTGACCAGGTCATCCATTCATTTGTTGAAGCGCTGAAACCGCATTTTAAAAATACGAACAAACATGAGATGAAGCAAACGATTTATTTATCGGATATCGAAATCGATTACAAACGATTTGGGTTAGTTTCTGCTGCTATTCAAAATTGGATCGATATAGCGGAGGAAGTAGTACGAACGTTTTATGAACATACAGATGAAATTGTGCCAGAGCATCAGTTTATTATGGATGAATGGCAATATTGGATTCGTGAATGTAAAGTAAAAGTGGCGGAATGGGATGAAATATTTTTAATTCAGCATAACCATTATTCAGCATGGATTGAAATAGATAAACGAAGCATTCCGGGGAGTTTACAATTGTATAAGAAGCCAACGAATGTGACGACAGTCATCGAGCAGCTTTTTGCCCCTGTCCGTGAGCGCGCGGCCATTGTTTGGACTTCTGGGACATTAACGGTACCCAATAATGAGCGATTTATTACAGACCAGCTTGGTATAAGTGAAGAAGTGCCCATCTATCAGTTGCATGCACCAGCAAAATATTATAGTGGAGCAAAAGCATTCATTGTAACGGATATGCCAAATATTCAAGAAGTACCTCAAAGTGATTATATTGAAGCAGTGGCACATGCTATTACTCGTACTGTTCGAACAACGGAAGGACGCTGCTTTGTACTATTTACTTCACAACAAATGCTGCGTGAAACAGTAGAACTTATCCAAGAAAGTGAGCTATTAGAAGATTATATGTTGTTCGCACAAGGGATGACGACAGGTAGTCGAATGCGGCTGCTTAAATCATTCCAAAAATTTAGTCATTCTGTATTATTTGGAACGAATAGCTTTTGGGAAGGGGTTGACGTGCCAGGTGACGGCCTAACATCTGTCATTGTTGTGCGTTTACCATTCTCGTCTCCTGATGAACCAACATTTAAAGCTCGTGCGCAATATATACAATGTCAAGGGCGCAATTCATTTGTTGAATTATCGCTTCCAGATGCTATATTGCGGTTCAAACAAGGGTTTGGCAGACTCATTCGTTCGTCTCAAGATAAAGGCGTTTTTATCATTTTAGATCGCCGAATTGATACGAAATCGTACGGTAAAGAGTTTATTCAAGCATTACCGCCAATATCTGTTCAAAAACTACCGCTACAACATATGGTGCAAGCGCTTGGAACTTGGTATAATAACAAACATGAGTAAAGAAAGCAGGTTGACAAAATGGAAGGTAAAGTAGAAGTATTATCTGTCGTGAAAGTAAACTATCAATCCGATTTATACAAAGTTGTAGATGCGCTCAATCGCACATTAAAAGAACAAGATTTAATGTTCGGTTTAGCGTTAGATCGTGAAGATCAGGAAAAAGCGATTTTCACTATCTACCGAACATAAGGTGATACAATGAAAAACTGGATTATTTTTAGTACTGTCTTTCTCATCTCTTTGTCGCTTGTTATTTCGGTTATTGTACTCTGGAAAGCCGACACCCCATTTAAAGAAATAGAAAAGCAAGCAGAACAACTGGCGCTAACGTCAAAGTCACTTGCAATCGTTTCGGAGTCTTACACATACAATGGTAATAAGCCGTACATTACTGTATTCGGGGTAGACGAATACGGTAAGGAAAAAGCAATTTTCGTTCCAATCAGTTTAGAAGAAAATTCGATTCAGGAAGTGTTTTTGCAGGACGGTATTACGAAGGAACAGGCTTTATCGGTTTTAAGTAATGAGCCGTCAGTTAAAGAAATACTTCATACAAAATTAGGTTATGAGGAGCCTGGTGCGGTATGGGAAATTACGTATTTAAACGATAATGACCAGCTAAACTACGTGTATATTTTGTTTGAAGACGGCGAATGGTGGAAACGAATTTTGAATTTGTAGAGGAGTAGATCTCATTGAAACAATTATTAGCAAACCGAGTAAAAACTTTAACACCATCTTCAACACTTGCAATTACTGCAAAAGCGAAAGAATTAAAAGAACAAGGCATTGATGTAATTGGTCTAGGTGCTGGTGAACCCGATTTCAACACACCACAAAATATATTAGATGCTGCTGTTGATTCGATGAATAAAGGCTTCACAAAGTACACACCTGCTGGGGGCTTACCTGTATTAAAACAGGCAATTATTGATAAATTAAAACGAGATAACGAGCTTACATACAAACCGAATGAAATAATTGTTGGTGTAGGCGCTAAACATGTTCTTTATACGTTATTCCAAGTTATTTTAAATGAAGGCGATGAAGTAATTATCCCAATCCCATATTGGGTTTCATATCCAGAGCAAGTGAAGTTAGCTGGCGGTGTCCCTGTTTATATTGAAGGTACGCGTGAGCAAAACTACAAAATTACAGCGGAGCAATTAGCCGCTGCAGTAACAGATAAAACAAAAGCGGTCATTATTAACTCACCATCTAACCCGAGTGGTATGATTTATTCACGAGAAGAGCTTGCAGCAATCGCAAAAGTGGCTGAAGAAAAAGATATTTTAATCGTTTCAGATGAAATTTATGAAAAGCTTGTATACAATGGTGTTGAACATTTTTCCATTGCGCAGCTATCTGAATCGATTAAAGCTCGCACAATCGTTGTGAACGGTGTAGCAAAATCTCACTCTATGACAGGATGGCGTATCGGATATGCAGCAGGTAATGCGGATATTATTAAAGCTATGACTGACTTAGCATCACATTCAACATCCAATCCAGTAACTACAGCTCAATATGCAACTGTTGAAGCTTATAATGGACCACAAGATACGGTTGAAAAAATGCGTCAAGCCTTCGAGTCACGTTTAGAAAAAATATATCCACAGCTTTCAGCAATTCCAGGCTTTAAAGTATTGAAGCCACAAGGTGCGTTTTATTTATTACCAGACGTTTCAGAAGCAATTGAAAAAACAGGTTATGAAAACGTCGATGCATTTGCAGCAGCACTATTAACTGAGGCAAATGTTGCTGTTATTCCAGGCTCTGGCTTTGGAACAGATACGACAATTCGTTTATCGTACGCAACATCATTAGAATTACTAGAAGAAGCAGTTCGTCGTATTGATGCATTTGTAAAATCAAAATGGCAAGTATAGCTGCTCTATAATTTTGGAGGACAATATGAAAAAAATTATGATCAAGGATATGCCACAGCATATCGGTGAAACAGTAAAAATAGGTGCATGGCTTGCAAATAAACGTTCTAGCGGTAAAATTGCATTCCTACAACTACGTGATGGCTCTGGCTTCGTGCAAGGTGTCGTTGTAAAGGAAGAAGTAGGCGAAGAGTTATTTGCAGTAGCTAAAGGGATGACTCAAGAAACTTCCATGTATATTATCGGGGAAGTTAAAGCAGATGAACGTTCAGCATTCGGTTGCGAGCTAAACGTAACAGGCATTGAAGTCATTCATGCTGCTACAGATTTCCCAATCACACCAAAAGAGCACGGTACAGAGTTTTTAATGGATAACCGTCATCTTTGGTTACGTTCTCGTAAACAACATGCGATTATGAAAGTGCGTAACGAAATTATTCGTGCAACATACGAGTTCTTTAACAATAACGGATTTACAAAAATGGACCCACCAATTTTAACTGGTTCAGCTCCTGAAGGTACTTCTGAGTTATTCCATACTAAATATTTCGACGAAGATGCTTACCTTTCACAATCAGGTCAGCTTTATATGGAAGCTGCAGCAATGGCGTTAGGAAAAGTTTTCTCGTTCGGACCAACATTCCGTGCTGAAAAATCGAAAACACGTCGCCACTTAATCGAATTCTGGATGATTGAACCGGAAATGGCGTTTGTTGAGCATGAAGAAAACTTAGAAATACAAGAGCAGTACGTAGAGCATATCGTACAATCTGTATTAGCAAATTGTAAGCTTGATTTAGAGCGTCTTGGTCGTGACACTTCTAAATTAGAAAACATTCGCGCACCATTCCCACGTATTTCTTACGATGATGCGATTAAATTCTTACATGAACAAGGATTTGACGATATTCAGTGGGGTGATGATTTCGGTGCACCGCATGAAACAGCGATTGCCAACCACTTTGATAAGCCTGTATTCATTACATGCTATCCAGTAGGAATTAAACCGTTCTACATGCAGCCACATCCAGAGCGTGATGATGTTGTATTATGTGCGGACTTAATTGCTCCAGAAGGATACGGTGAAATCATTGGTGGTTCAGAACGTATTCATGACTATGATTTATTAAAATCTCGTCTTGAAGAGCATAACTTATCAATGGATGCATATGCTTGGTATTTAGAATTACGTAAACAAGGGTCAGTACCACACTCAGGCTTCGGTCTTGGTTTAGAACGTACAGTAGCGTGGATTTCTGGTACGGAACATATCCGTGAAGCTATTCCATTCCCACGTTTATTAAACCGTTTATATCCTTAATAAAATATATAGTTTGTATAGGCGCCCGAGGTATCGGGCGCCTTATGTACCTAAGAAAGGAGTCAATAGAAAATGAATCAATACAATCGACTCCGTACGTGGATAGAGCAGGGGAATATAACGATTCCTCAGCTTTTTTTTCAGTTTTATAAGGAGTTACATATTACCGATGATGAAGCCATCCTACTTTTACATTTAATTGCATTTCATGAAGAAGGTAATGATTTTCCGACACCTTATGATTTAAAAGCACGCTCTCATTTTGCAGCAAATGATATTTCAATGAAGCTTCAACGCCTGATGCAAAAAGGCTTTCTTGAAATCACTCAAGGTGTTGATGCGAACGGTAAAATATACGAAAAATACTCCATTTATCCGTTATGGGATCGTATTTTAATGCTATTAGAATCAAAACAATTAGCTACTTCAGATGCTGAGCAGAAAAATGAAGAAGGCGAAATTTTTACTATGTTCGAGCAGGAATTTGGTCGATTGCTGTCACCAATTGAAATAGAAACGATCGGTATGTGGATGGATCATGATCATCATTCGCCTGCCATCATAAAAGAAGCATTAAAGGAAGCTGTACTTGCTGGTAAAATTTCTTTACGTTATATTGACCGTATTTTGTTTGAATGGAAAAAGAAAAATTTCACATCAGTAAAGCAAGTAGAACAGCATTCCGAACAATTTAGAAAACGTACAATGACATCGCAGCAACAAGTACGTAATGAAGAGCGTAGTGAAGTACCGAAAGCTGCTTTTTATAATTGGCTTGAGGATAGAGATTAAAAGGAGAGCATTATGTTAACAAAAAAACAATGGGAGCACTGTTTAGCAGAGATGGATCGTATGTTTCCAGATGCACATTGTGAATTAGTGCATGACAATCCCTTTGAATTAACGATCGCAACACTACTATCAGCGCAATGTACAGACGTTCTCGTGAATAAAGTAACGAAAGATTTATTTAAAAAGTATAAAACACCAGAAGATTATTTAGCGGTATCACTGGAAGAGCTGCAAAATGATATTCGGTCAATTGGCTTATATCGCAATAAAGCGAAAAATATACAGTTGCTCTGCCAAAAACTCCTCGATGAATTTGGTGGCGAAATCCCTGCTAATCGAGAAGCGTTAGTGACTTTACCAGGTGTCGGTAGAAAAACAGCGAATGTAGTATTATCTGTAGCTTTTGATGTTCCCGCAATGGCGGTTGATACACATGTTGAGCGTATATCGAAACGTCTTGGACTATGTCGCTGGAAAGATTCGGTGCTGGAAGTTGAAGAAACGATTATGAAAAAGACACCCATTGAAAAATGGTCGAGAGCACATCACCAAATGATCTTTTTTGGACGTTATCATTGTAAGGCGCAAAATCCTGGCTGTCATGAATGCCCGTTGCTAGACGATTGTCGTGAAGGGCAAAAACGGTTAAAGAAAGGGCTTGTGAAACAATGATTGCAGTTAATAAAGAGGCGATTCAAAAAGAACATGTCGATGGATGGTACAGTCAATGGGAGACTTTACGTGAGCAAATCCATATTGCGCATGAAGCAAGAAATGGCGAAGCAAAGCCATTAATGGAGCAGGGCATTGAACATTTTATTCAGTTTGTTTTAAAAGTGTCGGATGAACATGAATTGAAAGCAGATGCTGATTATGAAGTCCTGCCTGTGAATGCACAAGAAAGACTGAACTTTATTCAAAATAAGCCAGGTCAATATGCTTGTTATCGCCAATTAGATGAATTATACAAAGAAACTAAAAAACGCTGTGCTAGACTTCGATTAAAAGCTTAATGGAATTATCTCAAAGGGGAATTGAGATAATTCCTTTTTTATTTAGTGATAAAATAGCGTTTACCATATAAGCAGGAAACAAATAACCATACAAAACTAGCAAATATTGATTTTTTCTAGCGAAATGATTTTGAAAATTTTTTTCAAAAATAAAAAAAAAGAGAAAATTATTTACATTTTCAAAAAGGTAGTATATGATTACTTGTAAGCGTTAACAGGAATTTATTAGGGGTGTTGGAGGTTAGTGGTAGTCATGCCCTGGGGAGGGATAAGGAAAATTACTTATACTGTATTTTCTTATTTTTTTGTTAAGAACATAAAGGGTTATTACATTACTTTTAGGTGGGGTCAAGGTGAACTTTGAAAAATTTAAAGGAGTATTTCCTGCTTTTTATGCTTGTTATGATGATGTAGGGGAAATTTCAGAGCAGCGAACAAAAGATTTCTGTAGCTATTTACTCAATAAAAAAGTAAAAGGTCTATACGTCGGTGGAAGTTCAGGAGAATGTATTTATCAAAGCCTTGAAGAAAGAAAAGCGACATTAAAATATGTTTCAGAAAGTTTAAGAGGAAAGTGTACTTTAATTGCTCATGTCGGTGCACCATCCACTAGAGACAGTGTGATATTAGCAAAATATGCAGAGGATTTAGGGTATGATGCTTTATCGGCCATTCCACCGATCTATTTTAAACTTCCTGAAAGCTCTATTTATAAATATTGGACTGAAATTATGGATGCAACTGAATTGCCATTTATTATTTATAACATTCCACAAACAACAGGATACAGCCTTTCTATGCAACTATTTAAGAAATTACTAGAAAATAAAAAGGTGATAGGCATCAAGAATTCCTCCATGCCAGTCATGGATATTGAAAGATTTAAGGCAGTTGAAGAGAACCTAATCGTCTTTAACGGACCAGATGAACAATACGTTTCTGGAAGATTAATCGGTGCGGATGGTGGAATAGGTGGAACATATGCAGTGATGCCTGAACTTTTCTTAATGGCGGAAGAGTTCGTGACAACAGGGAACTTCCATGCTGCGAGGGGAATTCAACGAGACATCAATGACATTATTATTGCTTTATGCTCATTAAATGGCTCTATGTACTCTGCTATTAAAGAAGTGTTGAAATTAAATGGAGTGAATATAGGCAGTGTAAGAGGTCCATTAGAGGCAGTATCAGGAGAAGATCTCGATAAAATTGAAGGAATAAAAGCGTTAATTGATTTAGCGATTTCTACTTATACGAAGGCGATTAATTGATTAGACATAGGGTATGGGATGCATTGTCATGATAACCATTACTTCGTACATTTTTTGAACTGGAAGAACAATAAAAGGTTAATAGGATGGATAAGGGGGAGTAGTTCATGTTTAAAAAGCAATTTTTAACATTTAGTTTGGCAATCGTACTTGTACTATCAATATTGGCAGGTTGTACAGATAGTAGTGGCTCTAGTAAGGAGTCTGCTTCAAATGATGAGGTAGAAATTAAAGTTTGGTTAACTCCGCAGTGGAAGGGCGTTTTAGACGCTTCTGAAGAGGGGGCTGATTATGATAGCTTCTTTAAACATGCTGCAGAGAGATTCGCTAAAGAATACAAGGATTATAAAGTAAAAGTAAATGTTGAGGTAGTCGCAGGTGACCAAAGGGATGAGCTTTTAAACGTAAATCTTAATGGTGGAACGCCGCCAGATGTTTTCTTTGAGAGTGTTTTCGCTATGGGAGACTATGCTCATAGAGGGGCACTAGTACCTTTAAATGATATCGTGGATGACGAAGCTAAAAAAGATATTGCACAAAGTCATTGGGATAACGTTACTTTCGGCGATAATATTTATTTCTATCCGTTCTCACAAAACCCAGGTACTTTAGCTTATAACGCTGATATGTTTAAAGCAGCTGGCCTTGAAAAGTATATGGGTGGAGAAGAAGAAATTAAAACTTGGACGTTAACTGAGTTTGAGGAAATTCTGAATACTTTGAAAGAAAAAACGCCTAAGGATCAATATTCAAATGCTTATCCAATGGGACTGTATGCTTTAAATAATCAAGGAGATACTTGGAATCTTGCTTATTTAAGAATGTTTGGTAATGCATTCTTTGATAACGAGGGTAATTTAATCATTGATGATCAAAATGGTGTTAAAGCTGCAGAGTGGTTAAAGAAAATATATGATAATGGATTAACAAATCCAGGTGCAGAATCTGTTTCTTCAAATGATGTGAATGCGATGTTCCAAAATCAACAGCTGGGAATTAGTTTTACAAACGCAATTTTATTCAATAATGCAAAGGCTGATATGGAAAGCGGTAAAGCACCTAAATTTGATATTAGACTGGCGAATATTCCATCTGAAAGTGGCGACCCATTAACATTCACATATGTGACAGGGGCAACTGTTTTTGATACGAAAGATGAAACTAGAATTAAAGTGAGTAAGGATTTTGTAAAATTTATTTCTACAGATCCTGAGCTTGTGAAGGCTTCAAAAAATGGTGTACCAGTTAGAACATCTGTTGCAGAGGAATTTAGCGCAGAAAATCCTTTCTTTGCAGCCTATTCTGCTAACGACCAATACATGTTTAACTTTACTGGAAACGTACCAGGGTACAGTCAATTAAGACAAGTTTTATATCCAGAACTACAGGCTTTATATACAAGCACTAAAACTGCAAAAGAAGTAGTGGAAAGTTATCAAGCTAAAGGTAATGAAGTCATTAATAGTTCAAAGGCTGATTCAGTTATTTATAAGTAGTAGCTTTTTAGATGGATGACTTTACAACAAACCAAGCCCCATTTTTGGGGCTTGATTTGTAGAAAGGTAAATGATGTGAATGAAAATCATCAAAGAATCTTATAAAGAAAATTTAACGGGATACTTGTTTATCGTCCCTCAAATTTTACTTTTTTTAATCTTTTTAGTGTACCCGATTATTGAAGGAATCAGATTAAGCTTATTTAAAATCAATTACCAAGATGAAGTATTTGTTGGATTTGAAAACTATAGAAGATTATTTAGTGATCCTGTTTTTATTCAATCAACGATTAATACAGTTATTTTTGTAGTATTTATTGTCGCACTAACGGTTGCTTTTGCACTGTTCGTTTCAGCTGCTATTTTTGATAAAAATGCCAAATATGTGTCTTTTATAAGAGGCGCTTACTATATTCCTGTAATGGTTTCCATGGTTGTTATGAGTATGATTTGGAGCTTTTTACTGAACCCAGCGAATGGTCTAATTCCTTATATTGCAAGGGAATTGGAGATGGTATCGATTAATTTCTTGGGTGATACGAAGTTGGTATTACCAGTGATCATCTTCGTAACATTTGCTACAAATGTCGGTCAAGCAATTATTCTATATATAGCCTCAATGATTGGGGTACCAAAGGAACTTTTAGAGGCTGCGGAAGTAGATGGAGCAAGTAAAATGAAAGTAGTTTTTAAAATAATCGTTCCAATGGTTAAGCCAACTACTATCTACATTATTATTATGAATATTATTGCGGTTTTAAAGATATTTGTTGTAATCCAACTATTAACTGGTGGAGGACCAAACAATGCTTCTACAACGCTGATGTACTATTTATATAATAATGCCTTCAAGTATAATCAGCTTGGTATAGCATCAGCTGTAGGTGTCATTATGTTCTTAATCACGTTAGTGTTATCCATTCCACAGTTAAGAGCTATGTTTAAGGAGAATTAGAGGTGAAAAATATGTCTAAAAATAGAGTGAAGAAGAGAGAAAAATTGGATATAATAGCAAATTGCATTGTACTTTTTTTTGCTATTCTCAGTTTGTTCCCTCTTTATTGGCTTGTGACAAGCTCTTTTAAAAACAGCGCTGATGTTGTGAAAATGCCACCCGATTGGTTCCCGAAAACTTTTACTTTTAGCAACTATACGGATGTATTTAATAATCAACCTGCATTCACATGGGCTTATAATAGTTTATTTGTAGCAATCGTTTCTACAATTGTTTTAATCATTGTCAGTTCGCTAGCAGCCTATGCATTTTCAAAGCTGAAATTTAAAGGGAAAAATATAATTTTCGTTATTTTTATTTCAAGCCTCATGATTCCAAAAGAAGTGATGATTGTGCCGCTGTTTAGAATTATTCAGGACTTTCATATGGTGAATACTTTAAGTGGGATGATTTTCCCAAACATTGCTACAGCTTTTGGTGTATTTTTATTAAAGGGTTTCTTTGATACGATTCCAGATTCATTGAGAGAAGCGGCAAAAATTGACGGAGCTAGTGAATTCAAAATCTTTTATAAAATAATGCTTCCACTAGCGAAACCGGGTATAGGGGCATTATTTATCCTTAACTTTGTTCAAGTATGGAATGACTATTTATGGCAACTTGTAGTAGGACAAAGTGAAAATTCGAAAACATTAATGGTAGGTATCGCTACCTTGATGCAAGATTTAAATCCGAACTTTGCCTATAAGATGGCAGGTGCTACTGTAGCGGCAATTCCTATGCTACTCATATTTATTTTCTTCCAAAAGTATTTCACAAAAGGAATTACACTTGGATCGGATAAATAAATTTTTCTATATGGGGATGTATATAAATGAATAGCAAGCAAAAAATATTTGATCGCATACATGGACAATTAATTGTTTCATGCCAGGCACTGCCAGAGGAGCCCCTTCATAGCCCTTTTATTATGAGTAAACTTGCTTATGCTGCCATGCTTGGAGGCGCTAAGGGGATTCGTGCAAATAGTGTTGAAGATATTAAAGAAATTAAAAAAGAAGTTTCATTACCGATCATTGGATTAATAAAGAACGTGTATGAAGGGTCAGATGTATTTATCACGCCGACATGTAAAGAAATTGACCTCCTTTATCAGGAGGGGGTGGATATAATTGCCCTGGATGCAACAAAAAGAATTAGACCTGATGGCAAGACGATAAGTGAAATATTTCCTGAAATTAGAGAAACCTATAAAGAACAAATTTTCATGGCGGATTGTTCTACTTATGAAGAGGCAGTTGAGGCTTATCAATTAGGGTTTGATTGCCTAGGTACAACATTAAGCGGTTATACTGAATATACAAAGTATAATCAATTACCCGATCTAAAGTTAATTGAACGTTTAGTTCGTGATTTTCCGATTCCTATCATTGCTGAAGGTGGGATTTGGACGCCAGAAGAATTAAAGCAGGTGATTGATCTAGGAGCACATGCAGCGGTAGTGGGTACTGCTATCACTAGACCTATGGAAATAACAAAAAGATTTATAAAAGCCATTAAAGAATAAGTTTTTTTAAAAGATGTCTATTCTAAATTTAAGCCTATTTGTAGAGGATGACGAATGTGAAAATACTAGCGGCCGATATTGGTGGAACATCTATAAAGGTGGCTATCTCTGATCAAGATGGTCATATAGAAACATTTAAGGAATTCGATACAGAAAGTAAAAAAGGTGGAAACTATTTAGTTGAAAAACTAATAAAGATCATAAGTGAGTATCAGCACTTCGATGCGATTGGGATCAGCACTGCCGGACAGGTGAATAGTGTAGAAGGTTCCATTATCTATGCGAATGATAATATTCCTCACTACACAGGGACACAATTAAAAAAGATAGTAGAGAATCAATTTCATGTGCCTGTTAAAGTAGAAAATGATGTCAATGCAGCTGCTTTAGGAGAACTATATTTTGGAGCTGCAAAGGAGTTTAATGATTTTCTTAGTTTAACATATGGCACAGGTATTGGTGGTGCCATCGTAATAGATTCTAAAATTTATATAGGATGGAATGGATTAGCCGCTGAATTTGGACATATTATTACGCACCCTTTAGGCAAGAAGTGCAACTGTGGGAAAGCAGGTTGCTATGAAACATACGCTTCTACAACGGCTTTAGTAAATAGAGCAAAGGAGATCCATTCTGATTTTATTAACGGTCGAGTAATTTTTGATCGAATGAATAAAGGGGATGAAAGTTTAGTAACGGTCCTTCAGGATTGGATGGAGGAGGTAGCGTATGGTCTCGTCTCCCTAATCCATATTTTTAACCCACCAGCTATTATTTTAGGTGGAGGAATAATGGAACAGGAAAGTGTTGTCAATAGCCTATCAAGTAAAGTTTTAGCGTTAACGATGGAGAGCTTTTCAAATGTGAAAATTATGAAATCTTCTCTTGGCAATAAAGCGGGAGTCCTTGGTGCAGTCTCACTACATGTAGGATCAAATAATTAAAAGGAGTTCTATAATGGCAAACCAAGATATATTTTCACTCATCCATTCAAGGTACAATTCGTTTACGAATACTGAAAAAAAAGTAGCGGATTATATCCTTGAAAATATTAAGGATGTCATGTACATGTCGATAACCGATTTAGCTGATGCGTGTAACGTAGGTGAATCAAGTGTTTTTAGATTTTGCAAAACAATGGACCTTAAAGGCTATCAAGAGTTTAAAATTGTTTTAGCTCATAGCATTTCTCTTGATAACGAACCCCCACAGCTGTCCAGCAGAATTACCATGCAGGATACAATAGGAGAACTAGCGACCAAAGCTTTAACTTCAAATGTCAATGCACTGACAGAAACCTATAACTTAATTACAGAAAATGATATTGCTAATGCGGTAGAAAGTATGGTACAAGCGGAAAGAATTCATTTTTTTGGGGTAGGCTCTTCCTTAATGACAGCAATGGAAGCCAAAAATAAGTTTATGAGGATTACCAATAAAACGGAGTGTTCTTTAGACTCGCATCTTCAAGTTATGTCTGCTGCTTTAATGACAGAGAAAGATGTAGCCATACTAATCTCCTATTCTGGCTCAACAAAAGATACGATTGAAGTGGCAAAAATAGCAAAAGAAAGAGGAGCAAAGATCATTTCAATTACTAGATTTGCTAAATCTCCTTTAACGAGTTTTTCCGATATTACGTTGTTATGTGGTGCCAATGAAGGCCCGCTTCAAGGTGGCAGTTTATCTGCAAAGATCTCACAGCTTTATTTATTAGATTTACTGTACTTTGAATATTTCAAAAGAACGAATAAGGAAGCTCTTCACAACAAAGAATTAACGGCGAAATCAATTGTGGAAAAGATGTTGTAAAATGCAAGAGGGGTATTTTTAGTTACAGCTTATTACAAGCCCCTTCAGCATTTTATATAGGTATTGAATTGATAACGATGAGAGTAGACATTTAGTTCGAAGTCTATTGACGCGGGTTGCGACGCTAATGATACAAGCGTGAAATTTTTTTAGTGTAATTTATCTGAAAATTTACTATAGTGTAGTTTTTGAGGTGGATGAAAAATAGTTAAGGTTATTGTGAAACACGTTAAATAAAATACTTCCAGACTAAGTCATTGGTTAAAGTATTTTTATTTATATAAAACGAAGGGGAGAGTGTGTGAGAGTGAGAAAGTTTTGGGTAGCAGCAGTTGCATCAATGTTGGTTTTGAGCGGGAATATCGCAGGGAAAGCAAGCGCATCAGAGGGTGAGAATACAGTGGGGAAAATAGTATGGGAACATGCAGGAGAGCTAGAAGCACAAAAGGGATTTGAAAAGAATATTGGAACAGCAGGAGTATTATCAGGTTCATATAAAGATTATGTAATCGTTGGAGGGGGGGCAAACTTCCCATATGAAACGGTGTTAAACGGAGGGACCAAAAAACAATATTCAGATATATATGTTTTAAAAAATGACAAGAACAAATTAACGATGGTACAACATACGAATCTTGAGTATGAAATAGGTTATGGCTCTTCTGTTACGACAAAAGAAGGGGTTTATTATATTGGCGGAAGTCCTGAGAAAGACTACGCAGACGATATTATTTTGTTAACTGTTGATAAAAATGAAAAATTGAAAGTGAAAAAAATAGGTGATTTACCATTCACTATTAGTGATGGTATTGCAGTTGAACAAGATGGGAAATTGTATATTGGACTTGGGAAGCAAAACGGAAAAGAAAGTAATAAATTGTATGAGTATGATTTAAAAACTTTAAAAACAAAAGAACTGGCATCTATTCCAGGAGAAACTGTTAGAAATCAAAGTGTAGCGCAAATGTTAAATGGCAGTCTATATGTGTTTAGTGGTGGTGGCTCCGTTGCCTATACAGATGGTTATAAATATGATATTAAAGCAAATAAGTGGTCAAAAGTTTCTTCAGTAAAACTAGGTAATAAGGAAATTTCTTTATTAGGGGCAAACTCAGTAAAATTAAATAATAACGAAATGCTAGTAATAGGAGGCTTTAATAAAGAAATATATGACAATGCAGTTAAGAACTTAGGCTCTTTACAAGGAGACGAGTTAGCGGCATTTAGAGCAAGTTACTTTACAGCAGATCCATATGAATTTAACTGGAATAAAGAAATTTTAATTTATAATGCCAAAAATGATACTTGGAGAACTATAGGAAAGATACCGTTTGATGCGCCTTGTGGAGAAGGCTTAGTGTTAATGGGGAAAACGATTTATTCCATTAATGGGGAAATCAAGCCCGGAGTTAGAACTAATGCCATTTATTCAGGCACATTAATGAATAAATAAACACATAAGATTACACCGTTTATAGTTGTAAATGGTGTAATCTTTTTTTTGATTCAGCTTATGCAAAAAGTTGAAAAAATGAAGATATGTTTCTGATTTCTATCGGATGGCGTTACAATAATTGGAAGTTACTGCTTAGAGAAGGCTGTTTAGTATTGAAAAGGAATTTAGCAAGTAGTAAATTGATTTTCGCTCGTGGGAGTGCAGAAATCGCTCATGGGGACATACAATTCGCTCGTGGCGATACAAAATTCGCCCATAGCGGTAATTTTCACACACAAGTATCAAAAAATCCAGTAGCTAAAAGCTACTGGATTTTACATTATTCATTATTGGTTTCTTCTTCGCCATCACTTGGTTCAGTTGGCTCGGTTGGCTCGGTTGGATTTGTTGGAGGTTGACCTTGCCAGTTATCATTTCCATTTCCTTGTCCTTGTCCGTTGCCATTATTATTGTCTGGACCTTGCCCGTTGCCGTTATTGTTATCCCATCCTGGATTATTTGGTTCAGTTGGAGTGTTTGGCTCTTCAGTTCCCCAGTCTTCAGAATTTCCCCAATCGTTATCTGGCTCTTCTTGAATTGCATCGATAACGATATAAGCGGAACCTGGCGCACTACGTACATCTTTCGCTGTTGCTACTACAGTGAATGTATAAGTATGTCCTGGTTCAATGGAAGGGATGGATAATTTTTTATCTTTTGTTGTCCCAACAACTGTTGGCTCACCATTATCAATCGACATCGAAACCTCAAACGTAATATCGACAGCCTCTGGATCAAAATCATCCTCTGATTCGCCAGGTGCAGTATGTTCCCAAGTTAAATCGATCCCTACATCATTATAAGTTGCCTTTACATTAGTTGGGACCTCTAGTTCTAATTGCTCGTATGCATCAGAAACTTCAGTTGGCTCTGTTCCTTTAACGAATAGCTCTGTTACCTTCATATCATCCGGTGTGTTTTCACTTGCTAATTTAAGCGGATTTGTTCCGACTTCGACAGTTGCGGAAACAACTGAGCTTGGTTGAGAGAAGCGAGCTGGATAGTTATCTGACACTAATTGAGACATAATTGACTTAAATAATGTTTGTGGTAAGCGTCGTTCATCCCATGTTGTAATCGCTTCTGGTAGTTTGTCATAGCCGCTCCAAATAGCAATAGAGTAGTCCGTCGTATAGCCACTAAACCATGAGTCTGGAACAGCAGTGCTTGGTAAATTATATTTATCAAATGCCTCACTTGAAAAGTTTGTTGTACCTGTTTTACCTGCGATATCAACACCAGAAATTTTTGCAGATGTACCAGAACCATCTGATTTATTTAGAACATCACGTAGCATATCCGTTACCATATAAGCTGTATAGTCACTCATAGCCACATTGTGTTCTGGTTGATATGTTTTAGATGATTTTCCGTCGCGATAAACGATTTTTGTAATAGCATGTGGTGCATTATATACACCGTCATTCCCGAATGCTGCATAAGCTGCGGCCATTTGAATTGGTGAAATATTAATACGTCCACCACCAATAGCGTCTGATTCTACAACATAATCTACATCTATTCCTAAACCTGACACAAATGCCTGTGCTTTGTCTGCACCGACAGCTCTAAATGTTTTAATTGCAGGAGTGTTACGAGATGTATATAGGGCTTTACGTGCTGTCATTGCACCTAAATATTGATTATCCCAGTTTCTAACAACTTGGTCTGTACCTGTATAAGTTATTTTTTCATCAACTAGTGTTTCAGCAGTTGACCATTTTAAGTTTTCAATCGCTGGACCATAATCGAGTAATGGCTTCATAGTAGAACCTGGTGCTCGTGTTTCCATTTCGGCGTAGTTATAGCCACGTTCTACACCATAATCACGACCGCCGCCAATCGCTTTAATTTCACCTGTTTTCGTATCAATAACTGCGACCCCTGATTGAATCGTATCAGTTGGGAAGTTCGCATCATTGTTCATCACTGATTCAACAATTGATTGTGCATTTGGATCAAGTGTTGTATACACTTTGATTCCATCTGCTAATGCTTCACTGTCACCATTTTCTTCAAGCTCAGCTAAAACTACATCTAAATAAGCAGGGTATTTTGTCAGGCGTGATGATTGTCGCTCTGCTTCAGGCAGTACGCTGTCTGCTACAGAAATGGCTTTTGCTTCATCAGCTTGTTCTTGTGTAATTTTGCCATGCTGAACCATTAAACTTAGTACAATATTGCGACGTTTTTCAGCGCGATCAGGATATTTAAATGGGTTATAATTGTTTGGACTTTGTGGCATACCAGCCAGTACTGCCATTTGCTCTAATGATAATTCGTCTAGTGATTTACCGTAAAAATACTCTGCTGCTGTACCGAAACCATATATAGATCCAGACATTAACACTTTGTTGAAGTACATTTCAAAAATTTCTTCTTTAGAGTATTTACGTTCTAATTGAATAGCGAGCCAAGCTTCTTGTGCTTTACGCTCTAATTTTTTCTCGTTTGTAAAGAATGAGTTTTTGATTACTTGTTGGGTAATGGTACTTGCACCCTGTGAACCAAAGCCATTCTTGAAGTTTGCAATGACAGCGCCACCAAGACGCCATAAGTCAATACCGAAATGCTCAAAGAAGCGAGAATCTTCCGTAGCAATAATCGCATCAATCATTTGCTGCGGAATATCTTCATATTTAACATACTTTCGATTTTCTGCTCCAATAGTTGCAAATATTTCTCCGTTCATATCATAGAATTCAGCGGATACTGGGTCTTTTAAAAGCTCCTCATTTAGCTCGGGTGCTTTACTTACGTAGTAGGCAAATAAACCAGCACCGCCTAGGAAACCAAGAATACCAATGAAGACAATCGTCATAGCTATACGTTTAATCCATTGTTTCGTTGTTTTTTTTTGTTTTTTCTTTTGTTGTGCACGTTGTTTTTTTATATCTTCTCGTGTCCGTTTTTGTTCTGTCACGTTAAATCTCCTCACTTTAATACTAAAGGTTTGCAATAAACTTTTTTACCGCTTGTAAGTAGTCAATGCGTGGTTGGTAGCCTAATGGTATCTCTATAGCTTGAGATTCGAGTACTTGTAGTGGAATGGATTTTCTACCGCCTGACTCCATTGTTTTCCACGCTTCTTCTATGACCGTCAATGGTGTAATGAAATAACGGTCAAGTGCGGAAAACCGAATAATGAAAAATGCAATGCCTTTTTGTAGCATAACGGCTTTCATATGCTCTATTTGGTGGGCATGAATATTTTTTAAAGGGAAGGATGTTTTATTTTCTGTTTCCTTCGCCTCAAAGTCTAAATAATACCCGTTCCATACACCATTATAATCTGTCGTAGAAGGAGTTCTAAAATAGGCTTCACGGATAACAGCAGCACTTCTTGACGGATATTCTACTTTGACGATTTGGATCGGTACAGGTTTCTTATGAATATTGGCTATGTTTCGTTGTAAATAATAATTATTTGTTTCATTTAGTTCGTCTTCAAGTGTTTTACCTCGATTACTAAATGATAGATCTTTTTTTCGTTGAGTAGACTTGGTTGTTTTCTCCTTCTGAACCGGTGCATAGATTTTGCCATTTGGATAACGAATCATCAGGATCATCCTTTCACATGCACTTCATTATTAGTTTAGCATAATTAGTATGCAAATTTTTTGTTGTTTTATCATATCATGTCTAGTTTTGCGTTTGACAAGGAGTTTAGATTTGTCACTTAGAATAGTTTGAGAAAAGGAGGAATGAACATGTGTAGATTCAAAGCACTTATTTCCCATATTGAACAAACTGAGCAACTATTAGACATGGTATTTGAACAACAGCGATTAGAAATGTCTCTTCAATTCAGTAAAGATATATCTAAGGTATTTCAGAAAGTAAGCTTAGCAGAAAAAAAGAAACAAGTAAAGAATGCATGTTCGCCCGTGAGTAGTGATTAACGAAAAGATTTGGTACACTAAAGAGAGTAATGAAAACTTAGAGGTGTACGATGCAATTAAAAGAACTTACTATCTATTTAATAGAACA
>DEQI01000389.1:2665-3105 GCA_002360295.1 Planococcaceae bacterium UBA3370 | reverse complement strand
GATGCGGACGAAATATTTAGTCGCATTGCAAAGCTACCAATAGTTCTTTGCCACAGAGATTTCTGGGTGGAAAACATATTCTATTCGGATCGTAAAATCGTCCTTATCGATTGGGATACCGCTGGATGGGGGTATATGGGCGAGGATATCGCGAGTTTAATAACGGATGAAGCAGACGTACGCCATATGATTGAATACTACCAAAAATGTATTCCGGCGTATTACAGGGGTTTTTCGGAATATGCAGATGTATCCCATATTTCTGATCATTGTATCTATGAACTAATCCTTGTTATGTTCGGATACAGGCTAGTGGAGTGGTATAAATTCGCTGAGTCGCCAGATGATAAATTAATGCACCTTAATGTCTTGCAACAAATTTATGAGATGAGAGATAAACAGATTCATACAACTATTGCGTCATTAGATGCAAACTAATT
>DEQI01000389.1:495-2508 GCA_002360295.1 Planococcaceae bacterium UBA3370 | reverse complement strand
CGTCATCTAACTCCTGCTGATATGGACAAGACATTTAATCACCCAGATTCAGGTGAAGTTTCAGTAGGTAAAAATATAGGAATCTATGCTAGGAACGGTAGGCACCATCTTGCTCATATTACTTCGTTATGTTGTCGTCAGGGATGGTAAAGGAATTTTTGACTTTAGGATAGCAATGATTTATAAAGCATAGAAAATAGTTTTAATCAATGTTCCTAAATCAAAGTTTGGAATTACACCGAAAAGCCATGAATGTTGTTGTTAAATCAACATTCATGGCTTTTCGTACAGGTGGCTGTATAATACACATTTACTATACTTGCTCTTTAATCACCTGTTCGATCCCGAGCAAAATCACCTTCAAACCAAATTCAAACGCCTTGTCAGACCCCATCAGCTCAAACAATCCGTTTGTGAACATCCTACGGAAAAGTCCCGCCTCCGTCTCATCCATAGAGTCTAGAAGGCGAATCAATTCCTCTCCTGGAAGCGTGTCATTATCCTTTAGAATAGCCGAAACATTAAGTTGATGTTGATAATCGTCTAGAACGAAATAGTAAACATAGTTAACGAGTGTAGTCACCGCTTGTATTTTCTGCTCTTGCTCTAGCGGTGTTGATTCCACGCATAACAGCATACGGTTAGTGAACCGGATAATATCTGGATTGTTGGGCAGTGTCATCATCATGATCTGCGTAGAACATGGATAGCGGCTAAGCACACTCCGAATCGTTATCGCAAGTTCATACAATTGTTCTTTCCAATCTCCCTCTGAGTGAAATTCCTCCAAAATTATTTTCGATACTTGGTTGGCTAGACGCTGGTAGAGATTTTGTTTGCTCTTGAAGTACCAGTACAAAGAGGGGGCTTGAATCCCTAATCTGTCGGCCAATCGTCTCATACTGAATTTCTCGATGCCATCCTTTCCAAGAATATCCCAAGAGGCTTCTAAAATCTTATCTTCTGAAATTTGAGGCTGCTGTTTTTTCATTGTTACCCTCCATTTTATCTAACACTGTAAGTTTATGCTTTACAGATTCATAAGTTCATGATAACATCTAACACTGTAAGATTCAAACTAACGCCGTTAGATTAATACTAAAAGAAAGAAGTGATCCACATGGATGCAGAAAACCTTTATTACTTTGAAAAAGCGCCGGTCACAAAGGCTGTAGCTCATTTTGCTGTACCAATGATGCTAGGCATGTCAATGAGTGTCATCTATTCCATTTTGAATGCCTATTTCCTTGGTACGCTACATAATACTGCCATGTTAACTGCACTCGCATTAATCTTGCCGTTATTCGCGATCATAATGGCGCTAGGAAATTTGATTGGCATGGGTAGTGGTACATTTATCTCCCGTTTACTAGGAGAGAAAAAATATGATGATGTAAAGCATGTCTCTTCATTTGCCTTTTATAGTAGCTTAGTTCTCGGGCTTATTGTCATAGCTGTAGGTCTCCCATTAATTGATCAAATCGTTTATGGGCTTGGAGCAACGTCAGAGTCCTTCGAATTTACAAAGGACTATGTCACAATTATGATTATAGGCTCACCGTTTGTCATATTATTCTTCACACTAGAGAATATCGTACGCTCAGAAGGTGCAGCGATCACGTCTATGATTGGGATGATTCTTAGTGTTGTCATAAATATTATTCTAGATGCACTAGTCATTTTTGTTTTCCATTGGGACGTAATTGGGGTTGCGTCTGCTACGGTAATTTCGAACGTTGTAGCGAGCGCTTTCTATACCTTTTATATAGGATATAAAAGTCAATTTTTAACTGTTTCAGCCAAATGGTTCAAGGCTACGAAAGAGATTTTGAGTAATGTCTTTAAAATCGGAGTTCCCGTCTTTATTATGAGTATCTTTATGGGTGTAATGTCACTCTTCTTAAACCACTTTCTAATAGAATATGGGGATCAGGCAGTAGCTGCTTACGGGATTTCATCACGTTTATTGCAATTTCCTGAGTTTATTTTGTTGGGTTTATGTGAGGGAGTAGT
>DEQI01000389.1:0-395 GCA_002360295.1 Planococcaceae bacterium UBA3370 | reverse complement strand
GTATTCGGTATTATTGTTTATCTGATATCAGATAACTTAATCGGTTTATTTACGAATGACCCACAATTAATTGAAATGGGAAGTTACATTCTGCATGTCACGTTCTTATCCTTGTTTATTTCAGGTATGACTACGTTGTTTACTGGTATATTTCAAGCAACAGCACAAGGAACTGCTGCGTTTATTATGTCAATTATTCAAGGAATTACACTCATTCCTGTGTTGTTTATCGCTAATCATCTATACGGATTTAACGGAGTCATCTGGTCGCTTGTTATTGCAGATGCCGTTTCATTCCTTGTAGGTGCTATTATGCTGTATGTTTTACGGAACAAATTGCAGCCGGATTTGGATAGTTTAGTACACTAAAATTAACAAGCGTGTTGATTTACCTT
>DEQI01000282.1 GCA_002360295.1 Planococcaceae bacterium UBA3370 | reverse complement strand
GAGAGTAGGACGTCGCTAGGCAACAGTAAAACCACTGATACCAATCAGTGGTTTTTTTATTTAGTGCGCCTTTATTAAATATTTAATTTCGACAGTATTTTACAATTTTAGTTCTATCTATAGTCTCGTTAAAATAAAATGGAAAGACAATGAATTAAAGGAGAGGGCAATTTGCAAATTGACGGTGTTTTTTCTGGTGGAGGCTTGAAAGGATTTGCCTTAGTAGGAGCGTTTCAAGTGATTGAGGAAAAGAATTTTCAATTTAAGCGAGTTGCTGGAACAAGTGCAGGTGCTATAATAGCTGCTTTTATAGCAGCTGGTTATAATGGTAGTGAAATAGAAAAATTATTAGATGAATTAGATTTAACATCACTACTTGACCCTAGGAGAACGATACTGCCTCTTCCATTTATGAAATGGGTAAGTGTTTATCGACACCTCGGTTTATACAAGGGAAAAGCATTAGAAAAGTGGTTTTACCGAAAATTAGCAGATAAAGATGTGTATACATTTTCCGACTTACCTAAAGATTCGTTGAAAATAATTGCTTCTGACGTAACCAATGGTAGAATGATTGTATTACCTGACGATTTAGGAAAATACGGAATTGATGCAGAGTCTTTTTCAATAGCACGTGCTTTACGTATGAGCTGTAGTATTCCATTCTTTTTTGAACCTGCAAAGTTAAGAACTAATAAAGGCGAATCGATTGTAGTAGATGGTGGAGTACTAAGTAATTTCCCACTATGGGTATTTGATGATAAGAACGGAAACAGAATCCGACCGCTTTTAGGAGTTAAGTTGAGTTCAAGTAGAGAGGATCAATGTGTACGAAAAATTGATAATGGGTTGACTTTGTTTGAAGCTCTATTTTCTACAATGAAGGATGCACATGATCAAAGATATATATCGAGAAGACATGAAAAAGATATTATTTTTATTCCTGTGGATGATTATAGTGCTACACAATTTGATCTTACTAAAGAAATGAAAGATGATTTATTAAATAGAGGGAAAAAACGCACACTAGAATTTTTAAAAGCATGGCCACGTGTGCGTTACTATTGAAATAAGGCAACAATGGATATCTTTATAATACGTAAAGTGAAGTGCAAATTATAAAAAAATCTATTGTTTTATTATCTAATAGATGATAAAATAGTATATGTCCGATAGAAAAATATTAAAAAGGTCCCGTGGTGTAGCGGTTAACATGCCTGCCTGTCACGCAGGAGATCGCCGGTTCGATCCCGGTCGGGACCGCCATCATAATTTTTAGTAGTTTTTATAAGCGTTTGCAGCTTATAAAGGCTTTTTTTTTGCCAAAAATGAGTTCAGATTTTTAGTTTCAGCTAATTGCGTAATCAAATATTGGCTCTAGATTATTTTAATAATTAATAATAATAGTGAAGAGATGTATAATAATAAGACGACTATTTTAGCTCGGTATTATGGACGTTTAAAAGGTTATCTTGTATAAAATGATATAAAAATAGGAGATGATGAATGGTGGAATCATTAGAGCCTTTTTTAACAGTTGCACAGTTTCATTTAGTTGAGCAACAGTTGCGTAAATTAACGAATGCATATGCGACAACGAAAGATAAGGATGTCATTGCAGCGGTTCATGGTATTATTGATAATGAATTAATGAGTAAGGTAGATTTATCTCAAGAACAGAAAGCACTTATTGATCAATTATTCGATGTACGTGATCATGCTCAGGCTGAAACATATTTACAAGAAGTTAAGAAATATGTAATACCTTTTAGACAACTAACTGAACAAAAAATAAAACAGTTATTTAAAAAAGAAAAGAAATTAAAAATGCCTAAAATTGAATGTATGGATTTTCAGCATATATGTTATGTAGGGTGGGAAGATAAAGGAAAACATCGTAAATATATTATTGTAGAGAATGATGATTTCCAGGCGATTCAAGGAATAGTTTCACAAAATGAGATCAAAGGGATTTGTGCTATTTGTAATAAGCATGCCAATGTATCACTATTCACAACTACGGTGAAAGGAACTGGAGAGGGGCAGTTTGTAAAATATAGTAATTATATATGTACAGATGTCGATACATGCAATCATCACGTAACAGATCAACAAAAAATGATAGAATTCTTTGAACGAGTTACGACTTTATAAAAGTTACATAGTAAGGAGAGCCTATAAAATAGCATTTTTATATTTTATATGAAAAGAATGGATGTCCAATGATTTCTGGACATCCCGTTTGAGTATTAATATGACTTGACTTTTTTAGCACGTATAATGAGGAAGGAAGGTTTTCTTATTTCGTTAGCTATACTCGGAAATTTATTTATTGCTTCTTTAGTAGGTATTGGTTCTACAATTTTTTCTATTTGTAGCCCATATTTAATTAGCGAATTTAGTATTGTCGATATTGTCCGATGATACGTAACAACCTCGTCAACAAGCCAAGTTTGTGTTCTGAGACCTTCTTCATGATAATGATCTAGTGCAAAATAAAGGCGATTTCCTTGCTCATCAACAATCCATTCATGCCATCCCTTATTAGCGGTTACAATAGGGTGCTCCATAGAAAAAAGGATTACACCTTTATCACGTAAAGCTTCACTAATTTTTTTAAATAATTGATCGATGTCAGCAAAATAATGAAAAGCTAGAGAGCTACTTATAAAATCTAGACTTTCTGTGGCAATCTCAATATCCTCAAAAGCACTCTGTATGAACTGTAAATGAAGGTGTGCATATTTTTGCTTAGCGACATAAATCATATTTTGTGAAATATCTATGCCTGTGACAAAGGCGGCATTTTGTGATAAGCAATATGCTGCAAAGTCGCCAGTACCACAGCCTATATCTAACACATTTTTGTCTGTAATATCAGGTACTAAAGCTCGGAAATTTGGCTGTTCGAGTAAGTTATTATAATTATTCTCTCTTGCTCTTATCTCTTGGTATTGCTGAAAAAAATCGTTGTTATCATAAATATTTTGTTTCATGAAATCCTCATTTCACCATAACGTTATGGAACTAGTTGCGCATGTTCATTGTCTCACTGTTAAATAAAGAAAAATAGACTTATAATTCAAATTTTGGTACGATGTAGATAGAGGCTTGTCAAAAATTCATCATAACCTTATCTATACAGATTGTAGAAAACTAAGAGTTCTCTACAGTCTTTTTTTATTGCTCTCCCAATTTAACCACAGATTTTTAGAATAGTAGTTCCCTCATTCAATAGCATATGCTCCATATTAGTTAACATAAGCGTTTCCATTTCTACTTTCTTCCATAACAAAGAGAATACAGCGAATGCATCGTACTTACTTTTCCGTTAAGCCGATACGAGCATCCACCATGTCTGAATTTTCACTGCCGCTCCAAATTGATGTGAATAGTGAACACATTCACCTGTATACAGTAGAAACCATACAATATGGAGATCGAATTCATGTCGTTTTAAAATGAGCTTTTTTGCTACAAATCATGCTGTAGTAGAGAAAGCTTAAATGGATAGATAACCTTCATGCCCTGGGGTAGTTTTGTCACATAGGCCTCGATATTAAAAATGGCATTCCTAATTGTTGTAGCTAAAATCATTTGTCAGAGATAGGTTGTTTATTTTCTGATCAGTGATTTTGCTATTCAAGGCTATTTTTGAATCAGCTTTTTCATCTGTCCTAGTTAATTTCTCTGCAAAAAATACTGATTAAAATGCCATAAATTCTATACGGAAGCCATACAATAAGAAGTATTTGCAGATTTCGCCATACAAGTGTAAATTTTGACTTTTTCACTATTCCATTTTTTAGCATGGTTATTCCACAATTTCTTCTACCTCGTTTTTCTGGTTAAAGCGCTAGCTGTTCAAAACCTACATAGGAATCATCACCAATTCAGTGGAGGTGGATAGTTGTCACCTAAATATTTAAAATGGCTTTGGATGATTTTGTTCATAATAGGTAGTTTAATAGGTTATACAATTTTTCATAAATATGCTATGACCGATTTGGAGGCTTCCAATGCGTATTGGTGGCAAAAGTATATGAATGAGGAAGAGTTTAATTTGCTCGTTGAAGGTTTAAGTTATAATGAAGTTGTCATAATAGCAGGCGGTACTGAAGCTGAACGAAAAGGGGATCATTATATTTGGTACGATGAAATATTATTCACACTAGCATATGAAATTCAGTTTGAAGATAACCAGCTCATTCACAAAAAAATTATTGAACTCAGAGGCTATTCTACTCGTTAAGTGCATCTTTTACTGAGGGTGCATTTTTCTAATAAAATAAAAAAGTATAATAATTGGAGTATGAGTAGGGTAGCTCCGAGCCGCTTGCGATTTTCTTATTGATTAACCTACAGTCATGCCCTTTGAACATTTCGAGCTGTTCAAGTAAACTAGAAGTAATGTATGACTCGGGAAGGAACAAGTGTATGATATTTGAAATAACAATAAAATCTTTGGATGAAACGATTCAACTGGCCACGAAATTAGCGGATTTAGTAGAACCACAACATACGATTACATTAGAAGGAGATCTCGGTGCAGGGAAAACTACATTTACACAAGCTCTTGCCAAAGGTCTTGGCATAAAGCGAACAGTCAATAGCCCTACCTTTACGATTATGAAGCAATATGAAGGAAGGTTGCCGTTAAATCATTTAGATGTGTATCGTTTGGCAGATAGCGAAGAAGATTTAGGGTGGGAAGAAATTTTTTATGGTGAGGCAGTGACAGTTGTTGAATGGGCACATTTAATAGAGGATGTTTTACCAAAGGAGCGTTTAGCTATTGAGATTACGCGTATGGATGAGCATGCGCGGAAATTTACTTTAAAACCGATGGGCGCTCGTTACGTCCAGCTTTGTGAGGAGTTATTAAAATGATTTGGTTAGGAATAGAAACAGCCAATGCACCACTTTCTGTTGCACTTGTGAAGGACGGTAAAGTAGTTGCAGAAGTTGTTCAGCAAATAAAATTAACACATTCTGCAGGTGCAATGCCAGCAATAGAGGAGCTTTTTGCGAAAGTATCCATGAGCCCGAAAGATATTGATGCCATCGCAGTGTCGGAAGGTCCCGGCTCTTATACAGGGGTTCGAATAGGGGTAACATTAGCCAAAACTTTAGCATGGACATTACAAAAGCCACTTGTAGGTGTATCAAGCTTGCAAATTCTTGCTGCCAATGCCCGATTATTTCATGGTGTTATTTGTCCATTATTCGATGCGCGTCGTCAGAATGTGTATGCAGCTGCATACCGTGGACAAACGTTAGAAACCGTGATTAGTGATACTCATGATCACATTGACGGATTACTTGAGAAATTAAAAGCTTTAGGAGAGCCCGTATTATTTATAGGGGAGGATGTGTCTATTTTTGAGGAGCAAATTCGTGAGGCTTTAGGAGATCAGGCTTTATTTGCTCCGTTTACACATCAATTACCTAGAGCATCAGAATGTATAGCACTTGCTGCTACAAAAGAGTTACCTTCTATAGAAGCAACGCATACATTTATTCCACAATATCGCCGACTTGCGGAGGCAGAAGCTAATTGGATTAAGGAACAAAAGGAGAGAGCGTAATGGTATTGTATCGTAAAATGACTCCTGATGATGTGGAGGCTGTTTACGCGATAGAGTTAGCAACATTTCCAACTCCATGGACGCTTGATTCTTTTCATTATGAAATGCGTGAAAATCAATTTGCTCATTATATTGTGGCAGAAGAAGATGGTGAAATTCTCGGTTTTTGCGGAAGCTGGCTTGTTGTAGATGCAGCACAAATTACGAATGTGGCCGTAGTGGAGTCAGCACGTGGTAAAAAAATTGGAGAAGGATTAATGCGAGAAGCAATGCGTGTCGCAAGGGAAGCAAATATGGATGTGATGAGCTTAGAAGTGCGTGTATCAAATGTTGTGGCTCAAAACTTGTATCGTAAATTAGGCTTCCAAGATGGCGGTATACGCAAAGGATATTATACGGATAATCAAGAGGATGCTCTTGTCATGTGGGTGAATTTATAATGGAAAATCAATATATTTTAGCAATTGAGACAAGCTGTGATGAAACGGCTGCGGCTATTATTAAAAATGGTACGGAGATTGTAGCAAATGTCGTATCATCACAAATTGAAAGTCATAAACGATTTGGTGGAGTAGTGCCTGAAATCGCCTCACGACACCATGTTGAACAAATGACTATTGTGATTGAAGAAGCATTAGCACAGGCAAAAATGGAGCCGAGTGATTTAACAGCAGTGGCGGTTACAGAGGGACCTGGTTTAGTGGGTGCATTACTAATCGGCATTAATGCTGCAAAAGCTTTTGCATGGGCACACGGTTTACCTATCGTAGGTGTTCATCACATTGCTGGGCATATTTATGCGAATGCGCTCGTGCAACCGATGGAATTCCCATTACTTGCATTAGTTGTGTCAGGTGGACATACGGAGCTCGTTTATATGAAGGAACATGGTAGTTTTGAGTTAATTGGAGAAACACGCGATGATGCAGCAGGGGAAGCATATGATAAAGTTGCCCGTGTTTTAAATTTACCATATCCAGGTGGTCCACATATCGATCGGTTAGCACATGAAGCAGATGAAGCTGTACCGTTTCCACGCGTTTGGCTAGAAGAAGGCTCTTATGATTTTAGCTTTAGTGGTTTAAAATCGGCAGTTATTAACTATCAGCATAATATGGAACAGCGTGGTGAAGCAATTGTGCCAGCTCATGTAGCAAAAGGATTCCAAGATAGTGTAGTCGAAGTATTAACAGAGAAAACATTACGTGCAGCGCGTGAATATAAAGTGAAGCAAGTCATTGCTGCAGGTGGAGTATCTGCCAATAAAGGCTTGCGTACATCTCTTGAGCAAGCCTTTACAAAAGAGGGGATACCATTTTATGTGCCTCCGTTGAAGTTTTGCACGGATAATGCAGCTATGATCGGTGCAGCAGGTGCAAAAATGTTTGAAGCAGGTGTTCGAGGTAATTTAAATATGAATGGTCGACCAAGTATGGAATTAACAAGTTGGGTATAAAGAAATCTCGGTAGCAATAAGCTGCCGAGATTTTTTTCGTTCTACATGTAATAGCTTTCTCATATAATATAAAACTAGGTTTGTTGTAAAAATATAAACTATTTTGTCGTTAATATGCTCAAAAATACTTTATTCTAAATAAAGTAGCATTTTTCTGAAAAATTATCCACAGGTTATGTCGCTAAATCTGAAAATGTCAACGAGAACATTCGTACTTATGCACAAACTGTGGATAACTTGTGTATAAGTTGTGATTTATCAATATATTGTACCTATTTTTCCCCATTGCGATGTGGAAAAATAAAAATAGAAATGTGGACAATGTGGAAAAGTCTGTTGATATGTTGATATGACTGCATTCAACATGTGAATAAAATTGTGGGTTTTTTTTCGCGAAATTTGTCTATTGACCAATATATATGTAAAAAGATTAGAGGGTATTTAATAGATGTTTGTAAATGTTGATCTATTTCTACGCATATGAAGTGAACAGCCGATTTATCATTGTAAAGGTTATATAGAAATATTGTTACTATAAATAAAAGGTGAAGGATAAGTCCCTCACCTTTTAAAAGCTATCCAATTCTTCACTTAATTCTAGCCATTGCAATTCCAATGTTTCATGTGCTTGTTTAGCTGTATCAAGTTCTGTTTGTATCGCAAGGGCTTTTTCATGATTAGAGAAGATGTCTGGATCACATAACTGTTCTTCGAATTGTGCAATGGAGACATCTAGTTCAGCCATCTGACTTTCAACATCTTCAAGTGCGCGGCGAATTTGTCGTTCGCGTTTTTTAGCATCTTTATCAATAGTAGAAGTCGTTGTTTTTGGTACCGATATCGTTTCCACTGTAGCTGTTGCCTTCATAGCAGCTAATTCTTCAAGCTCCAGCTTTTTTTCTACATAATAATCGTAGTCACCTAAATATTCAAAAGAACCTGTTTGAGATAATTCCACGACTTTTGTTGCAATGCGATTAATAAAGTAGCGGTCATGTGAAACGAATAGTAATGTGCCCGGATAATCGATTAAGGCGTTTTCTAAAACTTCCTTGCTATCTAAATCTAAATGGTTTGTCGGTTCATCTAGGACGAGAAGATTTGCCTTTTGCATCATTAGCTTCGCAAGCGCAAGGCGGGCTTTCTCTCCACCAGATAAAGTATTGACTGTTTTACTAACATCATCTCCGCTAAACAAGAAACGTCCAAGTACGGTACGAATATCTTTTTCATTCATTAAAGGCCATTCATCCCATAATTCTTGTAACACGGTTTTATTTGAATTAAGCTTTGCCTGCTCTTGGTCGTAGTAACCAATCTGAACATTTGTACCATAGCGAATAGTACCAGAAAGGGCCTCTAAATCTTTCACGACTGTTTTTAGTAATGTCGATTTTCCCACACCGTTCGGACCAACAAGGGCAATGCGGTCTTCTCTGAATAAACGCAAATTAATATTATGCGATATTTCCTTACCGGGATACCCAATAGCTAAGTCATCTATAGAGAGCACATCATTACCACTTTGACGTTCGATCGTGAAACCAAAGCTCGCTGATTTTTCATTGCCATCCGGTGCATCCATCCATTCGGTACGTTCTAGTACTTTTCGTCTTGATTGGGCCATTTTGGTTGTAGAGGCACGAGCGATATTTTTTTGAATAAATGCTTCGAGCTTTGCTTTTTCGTCTTGTTGACGCTCAAACGTTTTCATATCTCGTTCATAATTTTTTGCTTTTTCATCTAAATAGCCACTATAGTTGCCGACATATTTCGTCACACGTGTTCGAGATACTTCATAGACAATGGATACAACTTGATCTAAAAAGTAGCGGTCATGAGAAACGATTAATATCGCACCAGGATAGCCTTTTAAATAATTTTCTAGCCATGACAAAGTTTCGATATCTAAATGGTTCGTCGGTTCGTCTAGAATAAGCAAATTTGGTTTAGATAATAATAGTTTTGCTAATGCTAATCGCGTTCGTTGACCCCCTGATAATGAACGAATAGGCTTTGAATAGTCCTCTGGGAAAAACTGCATACCGTGCAAAACAGAGCGGGTATCGGATTCATACTGGTAGCCGCCAGCTTCTTTAAAATCATGCTGCAGTTGGTCATATTCGGACATAATCCGAGCATATGCTTCGCTATCTTCATATACTTTTGGGTCTGCCATACGTGTTTCAAGGTTCCGAAGTGTGGCTTCTTTTTCACGGAGGGGAGCAAAAATGGTCATCATTTCATCCCATAGTGAAAGTTCAGAATCAATCCCTGCATGCTGTTCAAGATAGCCGATTTTAACATCTTTCGGAATGATGATTTCACCAGAATCATAAGACATTTGCCCAGCAATTATTTTTAGTAATGTAGACTTCCCTGCGCCATTCCGCCCAACTAGTGCGACTCGGTCTCGATGTTGTATTTCTAGCTTGACGCCGCTTAGTACTTCGTCTGTAATAAATGATTTATATAATTGATTCACTTGTAAAACGATCATATTTACACCTCAGTTTCATGCCTCTAGTTTAACATGATTTAGTAGTTGACCTCTACTTCTATCAGTAGTTAGTTCATTTGTGGACAAAGCTAAGTCAATAAAAATAAATAGACAGTAAAAGGATGTTCATGCATACTTTACTTATCGAATCATGTTTAGTAATATGATAACGATTTCCAATAGATTGCAGGAGGACTACGTGTGAACAAAGAAACGAAAATTCCACAAGCAACTACGAAAAGACTTCCTCTTTATTATCGATTCTTACAAAATTTCGCGAACGAAGGAAAACAGCGTATATCATCACAAGAGCTTAGTGAAGCGATGAAAATAGATTCTGCAACCATTCGTCGAGATTTTTCATATTTTGGAGCACTCGGTAAAAAGGGTTATGGCTATGATGTGCATCATTTATTGAAATTTTTTAGTGAGACACTTGATCAAGACGAAGCAACGAATGTAGCGCTGATCGGCGTAGGTAATTTAGGGAATGCCTTTTTAAAATATAATTTTCAAAAAAACCATAATACACGAATTGTCGTGGCATTTGACTCGAAAGCACCACATGAAGGAGCTGAAATAAACGGTATTCCAGTGTTTCACCCGGATCGTTTAGAAGAAATATATGAGGAGTTTAATGCCGATTTGGCGATTTTAACGGTTTCTTCGCGTTCAGCTCAAGCGATGACGGATCGATTAGTCAAAATGAACGCTAAAGGGATACTGAATTTTACGCCAGTACGTTTAACGGTACCAGAATCTATGAAGTTATTAAATATCGATTTATCTGTTGAATTACAGGCACTTATCTACTTAATACGTAATCAAGTTGAATGACTAAAATTATTCACATTTATAGTATTAGCCAAAAGTGCTATATTACGGTAAAATGATACATATAACAGAGGAGGTGGCTGTAATGGTTTTGCATTTAAATGCGATTGGACCAGTAAGCCTAGTTATTATCGGTGTTATAGCCGTTTTAATATTTGGACCGAAAAAATTACCTGAGCTTGGAAAAGCAATGGGCTCTACACTCAGAGAATTTAAAAACGCTACAAAGGGTTTAGCTGATGATGACGATGATATGAAAAAGAAAGTTATTGAACATAAAGATAACGAAAACATTAAGTAAGTTAAGGATGTCAAATTAATGAATCCAAAAGAACTCACTATTATAGAACATATCGAAGAACTCAGAAGTCGCCTTTTTGTTACGGCGCTCTTCTTTGTTTTAGCACTTGTTGGTAGCTTTTTTTTAACTGAACCAATTATTAAATTTATTCAGAGGAGTGACGAGGCGGCTCGTTTTACTCTAAATGCTTTTACACCGACAGATCCACTTGCCGTTTTTTTAAAGGTGATGTTTGTTGTGGCTTTTGTATTGACGTCTCCAATCTTGCTGTATCAGCTATGGTCGTTTATAACACCTGGCTTGCATGAAACAGAGCGTAAAGCGACATTAAAATACATCCCTTATGCCTTTTTATTATTTCTATTAGGAATTGCTTTTTCCTATTTTGTTTTATTTCCGTATGTCATGAATTTTATGATCAATTTATCATCACAGTTAGAAATTCAACAAACAATTGGTATAAATGAATATTTCTCTTTTTTATTTACACTTGTATTGCCATTCGGCATTATATTTCAACTACCAGTTGTAACGTTATTTCTTGCGCGGATAGGGCTATTAAACCCACAGTTGATGGTGAAATTTCGAAAATACTCTTATTTCTTCTTATTTGTATTAGCAGCATTTCTCGCACCACCAGACTTAATTTCCAACTTAATTGTCGCAGTTCCATTATTTTTTTTATATGAATTAAGCATTGTCATTTCGCGCGTAGGATATAGAAAATATGTCGAAGTAGAGGAAATGCGTCAAAGAGAAGAGCAAGAGGCAGAGCAGCAAATACAAGTTGAAACGTTGTTGGCAGAGCAACGTCGCCAAATGGAAGAAATGAATAGTAAATAGCGTAAAAGGGGGACGTCTGAAAAGCGTTTTAAGACGGAACCTTTGCGACCACCGCAGAAGCAAGAGTTGATAAGGGGGGTGTCCAGAAAGTTTATACTTTCTAGACACCCCCTTCATTATTTTAAAACATTCTATTATTTGGGCATTGAATCAATGATTTGTTGTATCTTGTCATAGTTCCATTGTACATAAGTAACAAAGCCATTCAGCATCATATGTGCAATAATAGAAGTAAGCAAGCGCTGCGTCTTATAATAAAGAAAAGCGAATATAAAGCCTGTAATTGTATATAGTATAATATGGGTAAAATCTAAGTGAATAACACCAAAAATAATAGCACTGATCAGTCCTGCAATCCAGAAATTCTGGCTTTGAATAAGTGAACCAAAGACCACACGACGAAAAACAAGCTCCTCTAAAATCGGACCAAATAATACAGAAGCTAAAATCATAATGGGAGCAATACGGGTGATCATCATAATTGTCTCTGTATTTTCAGACCCCATGTCAATGCCTAAAGCTGCTTCAATTTGTGCACCTACTGATTGACCGAACAGTACGAGGAAGAATCCGATAATACCCCAACCAATTGAAACAGATATGGACGCTTTCTGTCCTTTGAAAACATTGAAAAACTGTTTATTGCGAGAAATGAATACTAAACAAACGACAAAGGCAATCCCCGCTGTAATAGCTGACCACCAGCCAAATAAAACAACACTTTTTTCAGCGGAGGGTGCTTCAATCATACCTATGAAAAAATCGTATATAGATGGTACTAGAAGTATTGTGCTTGATAGTTGGAATAAAATATAAGTAAGCAGCACATAGAACGCGGTTTTTTGCGTTTTAAATTTGGGTGAGTTAATAGAAGTCACGTGAATAATCCCTTCTTTCTGAACAAATAATACTTTGTGTCTCTTCCATTTTAGATGATGTTGGAAAGAAATCAAAATTATTTATAGTTCTTGCTTGCAAAAAAACAATGAATTATTTAATATAAAAAGTGTGTTAGCACTCCTTAGTATAGAGTGCTAATAAGGATATTTGACTAAATATTTTGTAGGAGGTTGTTTCACTTGTTAAGACCATTAGGTGATCGTATCATTATCGAACTAGTTGAGGTAGAGGAAAAAACGGCTTTCGGAATTGTTTTACCAGACTCTGCAAAAGAAAAGCCACAAACAGGTAAAGTAGTGGCAGTTGGGACAGGTCGTGTATTAGATAACGGCACTCGCATCGAGCTTGACGTGAAAGAAGGCGACGAAATTATCTTCTCAAAATTTTCAGGTACAGAAGTAAAATACGAAGGTAAAGAATATTTAATATTACGTGAAAGTGATGTACTAGCTATTATTGGTTAATGGTGATTTTGTACAAATAATAGCAGCTAGTGGACAAGTATCTCTAGCTGCCCATTCATTTTAAACGGTAAATAATCAGAATAGATAAATTTTTTTCAGGAGGTTTTTTATAATGGCAAAAGACATTAAATTCTCAGAAGAAGCTCGTTCATTAATGCTTAAAGGTGTCGACAAATTAGCGGACACTGTAAAAGTAACATTAGGGCCAAAAGGGCGTAATGTTGTACTTGAGAAAAAATTTGGTTCTCCATTAATTACAAATGACGGTGTTTCAATCGCTAAAGAAATCGAACTTGAAAATCCATATGAAAACATGGGTGCTAAACTTGTAGCAGAAGTAGCATCTAAAACAAATGAAATTGCTGGTGACGGTACAACAACTGCAACAGTATTAGCACAAGCAATGATTCGTGAAGGGTTAAAAAACGTAACAGCTGGTGCGAATCCAGTAGGTATCCGTAAAGGGATGGATAAAGCAGTAGCAGCAGCTTTAACAGAACTTCAAGCAATTTCTCGTCCAGTTGAAAATAAAGAGTCAATCGCTCAAGTAGCAGCAATTTCTTCAGCTGATGATGAAATCGGCCAATACATCGCAGACGCTATGGAACGCGTTGGTAACGACGGTGTTATTACAATTGAAGAGTCAAAAGGGTTCACTACAGAATTAGATGTAGTAGAAGGTATGCAATTTGACCGTGGTTATGCATCGCACTACATGGTAACAGATACAGATAAAATGGAAGCTGTTTTAGACAATCCATATATTTTAATTACAGATAAAAAAATCTCTAGCATTCAAGAAATTTTACCGGTGCTTGAGCAAGTTGTTCAACAAGGTCGTCCTATTTTAATTATCGCTGAAGATGTTGAAGGCGAAGCTCTTGCTACATTAGTAGTGAATAAATTACGTGGTACATTCAACGCAGTAGCTGTAAAAGCGCCTGGCTTTGGTGACCGTCGTAAAGCAATGTTAGAAGATATCGCTATCCTAACTGGTGGCCAAGTAATTACACAAGATTTAGGCTTAGATTTAAAAACAGCAGATATTACTTCACTAGGTCGCGCAGCAAAAGTAGTTGTGTCAAAAGACAATACTACAATTGTTGAAGGTGCAGGAGATTCAGCATCAATCGAGTCTCGTATCGGACAAATTCGTGCGCAACTTGTTGAAACTACATCTGAATTCGACAAAGAAAAATTACAAGAGCGCCTAGCAAAACTTGCTGGTGGTGTAGCAGTAATTAAAGTTGGTGCGGCAACAGAAACGGAATTAAAAGAACGTAAACTACGTATTGAAGACGCTCTAAACTCAACACGTGCAGCAGTTGAAGAAGGTATCGTTTCTGGTGGTGGTACAGCTCTTCTAAATGTATATGGCGCAGTTGAAAAAGTACTAGATGAAGTTGAAGGTGACGTAGCAACTGGTGTAAAAATCATCCTACGTGCACTTGAAGAACCAGTACGCCAAATTGCTGAAAACGCAGGTCTTGAAGGCTCAATTATCGTAGATCGTTTAAAACGCGAAGACTTAGGTATCGGCTTTAACGCTGCAACTGGTGAATGGGTAAATATGATTGAAGCAGGTGTAGTAGACCCAGCGAAAGTAACTCGTTCAGCACTTCAAAACGCAGCATCTGTAGCAGCTCTATTCTTAACAACAGAAGCAGTCGTAGCAGACATTCCAGAACCAGCTGGCGCAGGTATGCCAGACATGAGTGGCATGGGCGGCATGCCAGGAATGATGTAG
>DEQI01000279.1:7562-12031 GCA_002360295.1 Planococcaceae bacterium UBA3370 | reverse complement strand
GTCAAAATATTACTGTATGTTACCATTTTCCATTTCACTTGAGATGTAATATTATTCAAGAGTGAAATTTTATTTAAATACATCATCGATACCCCCTCTCGTATTCGACGTTACATACTTGCATACATCGCTTGCCGGTACTGGTTTAAGTTGTATCCCATTGGCCAATAATTGATTGTCATCCACTAATAAACTTCGTGTTTCGACAACAAATTCCATATACGGCCCTTCATTCTTTTCAAATAATATAGTCACTTGATGACGGTATGGCTCTAGAAAATCTTTAGGTCCCACTAAGCGCAACGCATATTGTTGCATATGCTCTAATGATTCATGCAAAGCCACTTGACCGTTATCAATCAACAAAATTTCCTCAATTAAATGCTCCATTTCATTCAAATGGTGACTAGAAATAATGATCGTACGTGGGTATGCAATATATTCTTTTAAAATAGCTCGATACAAATCGGAACGAATGGCTTCATCCATACCATTCATTGGCTCATCTAGTAAAGTGACGGCACATCTCGTAGCTAACCCATATATTAAATTAAAAGTAGAGCGTTGACCCTTTGATAAATTTTCATGATGGCTTTTTAAAGAAAGTCCCGCATAGTCCATTAATTTTTTTGCCAAATCTCCTTGCCAGTTCGGATAAAACATGGCGGCACTTTTTAAAATATGGGCCAAATCACTGTTATGAGGGAATGTCATATTCTCCTCTATTAGAATTGTATTGGTCGCCACGGTTAAATTATTAAAAGGGCGCGCATTATAGATGCGTGCCTCACCCGACGACGGCTTCAAATGACCGGCTAAAATTTTCAATAAAGTCGATTTCCCTGCCCCATTTCGTCCAATTAAGCCAATTATTTTCTGCTCATCAATCTTACATGACACACCGGTTAATGCTTTTTTCCTGAAATAAGATTTGGTTACATTCGTACATTCAATCAATCTCGACTCCCCCTTTGTATTTGCTGTATAAGCGCAATTAATTCATCATCCGTTACAGCTAATCGGCGCGCCTCTATGACAATGTCATGGGCAAGCCTTTGCAAAGTTTCGTTTCTTCGGGTTTGTAAAATCATTTCTTTTGCCTCTGTTGTCACAAACATACCCAGCCCCCTCTTTTTGTACAAAATATTTTCGTCCAATAAGATCGTTAACCCTTTACCAGCAGTGGCTGGGTTAATATTGAACATATCTGCCAGCTGGTATTGTGAATACACTTTGCCATCTGCTAATAGGCGGTCCGCCAATATTTCATTCCGTATCCAATCTGCTATTTGTACATAAATAGGCGTCGTGCTATTCATATCGACGTTCAAACATTAGCACCCCTTTCTCGAATATACAGTACATTAGTGTTGTAATGTACTATATATTCTAATACAATTTGTGTCAAGTGTTTGTAGATGTAGAATAGAGAATAACGGAATAAATGCTTTATTTTTAACTAATTCCACTTCCTATCCACATATTTAAAGTTCTCCACAGCTTTATCCTCAATTCACGGACTTACCCACACAAAAATGCTCATAAAAAGTGTATTTGTAAGCAAAACTTATCCACATGTGTATAACCGAAAAATATTTCATCAACGGTTACTTCTCCATGTGGATAAAACAAAAAAAGAACCGTCATCTCTAACGATTCTTTTACTCTCTAACTGATAGATAAGAAAAGCGCAAGCGCCTTGTTCAGCCCCGACAAGCGCTGGAAGGCCCGTATTGAAAGCATATTTTCAGCTTTCGATTAAGGGGCTAGGCGCTGGAGCTAGACACTGTTAAAACCCCAAAAATTTATACTTTCTTATCTTTTAAAAAAAGTGCCCTGAAAGCTTCTCCTTTCAGGGCACCTTTTTACGTAACATTATTGGCTGATCTCACTATCTTGTTTCGGCTCTTCTTCCTTTTCTAGCACTACTGACTCATCTCCGAATAATACAGGCTTTAATACATCTTCCCCAGAGCCTTCCGCTAAAGGCACCCGTGAACGATACGCTGCACGACAGACAAGATGCCCTGCAACAGGGGCTGTAATAAATACGAAAATGATACCTAATATTAGACGAATACTAAAAAAACCGTCATGACTCCAAAAATAAATGAACGCTCCTAGCAAACAGGCTAACACAGATAAAGTGGCGCTTTTCGTTGCAGCATGAGAACGTGTGTATACATCTGGTAAACGAATCATACCAAACGCACTAATCACGCTAATAATGGAGCCGGTTAAAATAAGTAATACCGCCAACCATTCAACGATTTGATTTACGCTCAACGATAACACCCCTTTCGATGTATTTCGAAAACGCAATCGTACCGATAAAGGCTAATATACCTAAAATTAAAATAGCCTCTAAAAATGCTTTCGTTTTCAGTAAAATAGATACAATAGCAATCGCAGAAATGATGTTAACTCCTATCGTATCCAGTGCAATGGCACGATCTGGCATCGAAGGACCTTTAATAACACGATACAGAAGTAATGCTACTGCTACCATAAATAGGCCAAGGGAAATGTATAAAAGTTTCTCAATCATTACCGCGACACCTCCAAAATTGCCTGTTCAAACTTGCCAATAGAGCGAATGACAGCTTCCTTCGATTCTTCTATATCCATCGCGTGGATATAAAATGTATCGCCTTCCTCTGAAATTTCCATCACCACTGAGCCTGGCGTTAAAGTGAGAAGTAAAGCAAGTACAGTTATTTCCCAATCTCCACGCAGCTCCGTCTTATAAGTAAAAATACCTGGTGTAAAGTTTAATTGCGGCCTCAACACTTGCTTCACCACGGATAAAGTCGAAAGTAATAATTCATGAATAAAAATTAATATTAGCTTGAACACTTTTAATACTCGGCGTAAATAAAATTTTGTACCAAAAAATCGATGCATAGCATATAAAATAAATAGTCCTACTAAAAATCCAGTAACGAATGTAGAAAAACTAGCATTTGGATCATCTTTTAATAAAAACCAAAGCGTTGCAATAAATAAGTTTAATATAAATTGGCCAAACATGAACTGACCCTCCTTTACTGAGCTCCAAGAATTGCTTCAATATAAATAGATGGGTTAGCCAACGTACGAGCCGCATCCTCTACATAAACTGCCAAACCTTCTGCACCTACTCCTAGCGCAATAATACAAATTGCCAATAGCACAAATGAGGCATAGGCTCCTTTAGGAATCGGTTTTTTATCTTCTTCGCTAACGGTTGTTTCCCCAAAAAATGAGGCAAGGAAAATACGAAGCAATGAATAGAGTACAATAACACTTGATCCAAAGCCGATAGCAAGTAACACGTAAGATTCTGTCGCAATAGCGCCTTGTCCGATCAACACTTTTCCGATAAAGCCACTCAGTGGTGGAATGCCAGCAAGTGCGCATAATACGATAAAATAAAGCCAACCGAAAAGCGGATAATGTCGAATTAAACCATTCATATTTTTAACAACTATTTCACCTGTTAAGTAGACCATTGTTCCAACGATTAAGAAGAGTAATGCTTTTGCTAACATGTCATGGAGTAAATAATAAACAGCGCCAGCCATTGCTTCCTCCGTGCCTACCGCTAAGCCAATCAAAATAAAGCCAACCCCAATAATGACATTGTAAGAAGCAATGGTTCGAACATCGCGACCTGCTAAAGCCCCCATACATCCAGCAATAATCGTCAATCCAGCCATAACTCCTATTATTGTATGCGTTACCTCCGTATTTAAAGGAAACAGTAAAGTAAATGTACGGAAAAGGGCATAGATACCGACCTTTGTTAGAAGTGCTGCAAATAATGCTTGTACAGCAGTTGGTGGCACACTATATGAACCTGGTAGCCAGTAAAATAACAGTAGCCCTGCTTTTAAGCTAAAGACAACTAAAAATAGAATAGCTATCGTCGTCAGCATTGGATCTTGTCCGACTTCTGCCACACGTTGTGCAATGTGAGCCATATTCAGTGTTTTTAAAGTACCGTATAAATACGCTAGTGCCACTAAAAACATCCAAGATGCCACTATATTTATAAGTACATATTTTAATGATTCACGTAGCTGTATTTTCTCTCCGCCGAGTGCAACTAGCACATAGGATGCTAGCAACATGACCTCAAAACAAACGAATAAATTAAAAATATCCCCTGTTAAAAAAGAACCGTTCACACCCGCTATTAGAAATAAGACAAATGGATAAAAGAACATTCTTTCATGTCGTTCTCCAATTGTAGAAAAAGCGTACAGCAAACAAATAGAAGTAACGATGCTCGCCGTTAGTACTAATAATACTGAAAAAGAATCTGCTACAAATAAAATGCCAAATGGCGGTAGCCAACCACTAAAATCAATCTTCAGTATTCCTTCCGTTTGAACTTGGACAAGCATGATCATCGAAATAATACTAACGAAAACCATCGTTACAAAGCTTATAATACGCTGTAATTTAATAAAGTCTCTCATAAAAAC
>DEQI01000279.1:5539-7539 GCA_002360295.1 Planococcaceae bacterium UBA3370 | reverse complement strand
AGTAATATCGCCGTTATAATCGGCACAATCAATGGTAAAACAATGATATTATTCATCTGGTGATCCTCCTAACTGACTCAGATCATCAGTACCATTTGTCTTATACATACGATAAGCGAGTACTAACACAAATGCTGTCACCGCAAAACTAATAACGATAGCCGTTAAAATGAGTGCTTGTGGCAACGCATCTGTGTACGGTCCATCCGATTGACCTAATAGTGGTACGGCTCCTTTTTTCAAGCCGCCCATCGTTAAAATCAGTAAATGGACTGCATGAGACAAAACGGCTGTACCTAAAATAACGCGTAGAATCGAGCGTGAGAGGATTAAATAGGTGGCAACTGCCACGAGTATGCCTACTAAAATAACAATAATTGATTCCATACTATCCATCCTCACTTATACTTAAAATAATGGTCACAAGCGTACCAATAACCGTTAACGCCACGCCTGCTTCAAATAACACGACAGTTGATACATGCGTTTCACCGAGTAATGGCAATGTAATATAGGTATCTGCTTGTGTTAAAAATGGTACATTAAAAATAATCGAACCGATTGCTGTACCGGTAGCGAGTAAAACACCCGTAGCAGCTACTTTTTTAAAGTCAAAGGGCATCCCTTTATGTACAGTTTCAATATCGTAAGTTAAATAAAGCAAAACGATAGCTGATCCGAGTACGAGTCCTCCGATAAATCCGCCACCAGGAGCGTTATGACCTGCAAAGAAAAGGTACATACCGAGCGTTAAAATTATAAATACGACGGCCTTTACGACTGTACGTAAAATGACATCATTAATCTTCAATATCCGTATCCCCCTTCTTTGCTTTAAATTTAATCAGCGTGTAAACACCGAGACCTGCGATAAATAAAACAACCACTTCAAGCATCGTATCAAATGCTCGGAAATCACCTAAAATCGTATTCACGATATTTTTTCCACCTGCTAATTGATAAGAGTCTTCAAAGTATGTTGAAATGGGCTCAAATTTGTCATAATTCAACACCGCTAAACCAACTAATGTTACTGTAGCTCCGACAAAGATAGATATAGTTGCTTTTGTAAACTGAATCGATTTCGAGACATTTTCTTTTACTAAATCAGGTAAAAACTTAAAGCATAGCAAGAACAAAGCGGTCGTAACAGATTCTACTACGAGCTGTGTAAGGGCTAAATCTGGTGCTCGAAATACGACAAAGAAAAAGGCTACAGAATAACCGAGTACTCCATTTAATAGCACTGCTGTAATGCGACCTTTCGCAAATAAGAGCGCAATAGAAGCAAACACCATGACAATGACTAAAATCAACTCATAATATTCAAAAGGCGCATCACTTGCTGGATTCCAAGAAAAGGCATCACTTATAAAGAAGTAACCCGCAACGATCGCCACAAAAAAAACATAAATATACACAAAGTAATACATGAGTTGTCCATTCATATACGAACGTGTTACTACATGAGATTTTGACTCACTAAATCCGATTATCCGTTCGTACAGTGCATTGAACGAATACTTTTGTGGAAAGATTTGATATAGCGGACGCCATTTTTTTAATGTTCGATATAAAATAATTCCGACAATGACAACACCAATCGTCATAAACAGTTCTGGCTTAAATCCATGCCAAGGTGAAATTTTTCCCGTTAGTTCTTCTGGAAAAGGATAATTTGGATAAACACTTAACATCGCAGGATGCAACACATAATGTCTTAACACATTAGGGAAGAAGAAAATGCCAACGACTAAGGCAATCAGTATAAACGGTGATATTAACATCCCTAAAGGTGCTTCATGCACGGGTTTCTCTATACGCTCTGGCTTTCTTTGTCCCCAAAACGTTTGCGCAACAATAATCACACTGTATACAAATGTAAATACACTCGCTATCCAGGCAACCACTGGGAAGATCAACCCAAAGCTTTCAAGGGAAAAAATATTTAAACTTAAAATTTCTACTGTTGCAGCAAAAAACATTTCTTTACTTAAAAA
>DEQI01000279.1:5085-5447 GCA_002360295.1 Planococcaceae bacterium UBA3370 | reverse complement strand
CCACCTAGACGGCGAATATCTCGGGTCCCTACTTCATGATCGACAATACCTACCATCATAAAAAGAGCCCCTTTAAAAGTTGAATGGTTAATTAAATGGAATAACGCTGCAAATGTTGCTTGCGTGTATATGATGGAATCGGGGCTATAACCAAGAGCAAAAGCAGCAGAGCCAAATCCAAATAAGCACATAATAAGGCCAAGCTGACTAATCGTCGAATAAGCGAGTAATGCCTTTAAATCATATTGGCGTACTGCGTTAAATGAGCCCCAAAACAGTGTTAATAACCCAATACCACTCACAGACCAAAACCATACTTCATGTCCCCCGAAAATAGGTGTCATACGAGCGACTAAATAAAT